>CAYGPA010000067.1:9202-15494 GCA_964351535.1 uncultured Planctomycetaceae bacterium | reverse complement strand
CCCGGGGGGATCTGGGAGTGCGGTTCGGGTGGGTCGACGGTGTCGTCGAGGAAGTGGTACTCGTAGCCGGGGACGAAGAGCTCGTCGTCGGCGAGGACGTCGTGCGGGCGGGTGCAGAACGTCGTCAGGTCGGTCGCGAACGTCTGCGGCGGGTTGATCCAGACGTGGGTCGGGCTGGCGACGAACTGGTACTGGATCTCGCCGTTCTTCGAGGCGATGCGGTACTTGCGGACTTCGCCGCCGTACAGGCGGCTGCCGGAGACGTCGACTTCGAGGATGCCGCGCTCGAAGTCGGGCTCGTAGCCCTTGGCGAAGCGCAGGGAGGTCGGGTCGTTGCGGCGCGTGAAGCGCGCGACGGGGCGGCCGCCGTTCACGCGGTACGCGGCGCGGGCGCGCTCGCGCGGGCCCGTGAAGTCGGCGTAGGCGCGGGTGCGGTCGGGCGGGCCGTTGCGCAGGACGAGGCGCGCGGCGGCGCCGTCCCGCTGCGGGCGGCCGCGGCGGCTCAGCAGGTCGAGGGAGCCCTGCAGCTCGTACGGGAGGTTGGTCGTCTCCTCGGCGGTGACCTCGTACTCGCCGTCGGCGCGGCGCTCCCAGCGGACGTCGCCCTTGCCGATCCAGGCGTCGCCGTCGCTGAAGCACACGTGGCTCGCGGCGCGCCAGACGAGGGAGACGTCCTTGTAGAAGATGCGCGCGTCGAAGCGTCGAATCCGACCCCCGGCGCCGCGCCGGCCGACGTAGGCCACGAAGAAGTCGATCGAGGCGTCGTGGCGGAAGGCGGACAGGAAGAGCGTCGTGTCGAACAGCACGACCTCGTAGCGCGGCGGATACCGCTCGACGACGGCCAGCGGGTCGTCCTTCGCCTCTCCCGCCGCGCGCAGCGTCGCCCCGCCCTCGATCCAGGCGAGAAAGCGCTGCTTCGTCGCGCGCGGCGAACCGGGTTCGGGGACCACGCCGACGACGATCTCGGTGGGGGGCCCGGATCGTGCTCGGGGGGGGATCGAGGGGCTCATGGGAGCCGCACATTGGAGCCGCTCGTGGTGGAACAGGCAACGGCGCAGCGCCCGCGATCAGGCGGAGCGAACGAGAACGGCGCGCGTGTAGAGAAGCCCGAAACCGCGGCGGTTCGCGTTCTGCGCGGACTTCGAACCGGGCTGCGTCGTCAGGACCGCGACGTCGCATCCGGCCTGCGCGGCGAGGGCGAGGCGCCGGGTCAGGAGCTCGGTCTGAACTCCGCGTCGACGATGTTCCGGCAGGGTCGCCGCGCCGCAGAGCTGGGCGACGCCCTCGGCGAGCCGCAGGCTGGCTCCGCCCGCGGGTCGACCGTCGAGGTGCGCCAGGAAGCGCTGGAAGCCGACGACTGCCGCCATGTCCTGCAGCGCGCGTTCGAGCGTCTCGCGCGGAAACGATTCGTGCGAGGCCACGCCCTGGCCGTCCGGCTCCGCGAAGGCCCGGACGACGATGTCCAGCCACGTCTCGAGCGTGTCGGCTTCGCTGGCTCGAACCTCGATCGCTCCGGATGAAGCGGGACTTGCGGGGGCCGACACCTCCAGGCCGTGCACGTCCTCGAAGCCCTCGAGCGTGTACCCGCGCCGCGTGAGCAGCGCTCCGACGGCGGGGTCCCCGACGCTGCAGAGCTCGACCACGACCGGAACTCCGCGCTGCGCGAAGGCCGCCTCGAGGGCCTCGAGCTCGCGCGGGTCGGGTGCGCCCTCGAAACCCAGCCCCGCGACCTTGTTCATCGGCGAGCCCGGCCCCGCGTAGGTAGCGACACCGCCGGCGACCGGCGTGACGAAGGCCTCCGCGGCGGGTCGGCGGTCGAGGACGGCGCGGGTCGCGTCGGCGAGCAGCCCGCACTCGGCTCGCTCGACCCGTGCGGCGAGCGTTGTACTGCAGAAGGGCATCGACGGGGGGCCTGGCGGAGCGGGGGCGCCGGCTGCGCGCGACCAGGCTACCATCGGCTCGCCCGCCGCAGCCCACAGGAGCCGACCCGTGAATTCCCGAGCCACCGCGAAACGCGTCCGCTGGTCCGATCTCGTGCCCGACGACCCGCTCCCCCTGGTTCGCCGTCGGCGCCTCGTGGGGGACCAGGCGATGCTCTCGCGCTTCGACCTGGGCGCGGGCTGCGTGGTGCCGTCGCACCGCCACGAGAACGAGCAGTTCGCCTGCGTGCTGTCCGGGCGCGTGCGCTTCGTGGTCGGCGAGGGCGACGACGAGGAGGAGCTGGTCCTCGGGAGCGGCGAGGTGCTGCACCTGCCGGCGATGGTGCCCCACGCGGCCCACGGACTCGAGGACGCGGTCGTCCTCGACGTCTTCGCACCGCCGAGCGAGAGCACCGGCGTCGATGCCTCGTCCGCGGCGAGGAGCGGCTGAAGCGCCGGGCTCAGCGCTTGAACAGACCGCCGAGCAGACCCTTGGTCAGGTCGCCGAGGTCCAGGTCCCCGTCGCCGTCCTGGTCGAGCAGGGACGTCAGGATGCCGCCCACCTTCGGGTTCGCGCGCTCGACGTCTCGCTGGGCTCCGCCGAGGACCTCGGAGAGCCCCCTGGAGTCGAGGTTCGCCTGGCGCTTCTCCTTGCCGAGGGCCCCCATGACGACCGGCGCGAGCATCGGCAGGAGCTTGCCGAGCAGACCGCTCTGTCCACCCGCCGCCTGGTCGAGCTTCGACTCGATCTGGTTGCGGCGCGAACCGAGCACGTGGTCGAGGATGCCCTCTCCGTCGGTCGTCTGACCCTTGCGGAAGAAGCCCGCGAGGTCGTCGAGCATGCCGCCGTCGTGCTTGTCGAGCGCGCGGTTCAGCGCCTCGGCGCCGTCGGGGTTCGCGGAGTTGCGCTGCAGCGCGCCGAGCAGGACGGGCAGGGCGCTCTCGAGCGCGCGGCCGGTCGTCGCCTCGTCGGCGCCGACGGCGCGGCTCAGCTCGCCGAGGTTCTGGCCTTGGAGTTGTTTCGTCAGTTGTTCCAGCAGGGACATGGTTCGCTCCTCGTGAGGGAAAGGGGGCGCCGATTCTGTCCCCGCCGGAGGATTCCGGGGTGTGAAGAACCGTTCATCCGACAGAACTCCGCCCCTCCACGAGTTCGCGGGCTTCCGCGGGAGCCTCCGCGGGGAGGAGGTCGCGAGCCCTCTCGCCGGAAGCGGCCGCCAGCTCGAGGTCCGCCCCTGCCTCGATCAAGATCCGCAACGTCTCGACGTCGCCGTGTCGAGCCGCGGAGTGCAGCGCGGTCCAGCCGCCCTGCTGCGGCGCGTCGACCCGCGCGCCGCTCTCGATCAGCAGCGCCACGAGGTCCGGTCGCCGGGCCGCGGCCGCGCTGTGCAGCGCGTGCATGCCGGTCGGGTTGCTCGCCGCAGCCGTGGGACTCGCCCCGTGCTGCAGGAGGACGGCCGCGGCCTCCGCGCGGCCGAAGTAGCAGGCCAGGTGCAGGGGCATGAACCCGTCGACTCCGTGTGCCCTCGACCGCGTCGAGTCCGCGGTCACGAGCTCGCGCACCCGCTCCGCGTCGCCGACGGCCGCGGCCTCGAACACGTCCAGCGGCGCCGCCGGACCGCGCAGGATCTCGGCCAGGTCGAAGCGATGCGAGTACAGCGCCGTCATCAGCACGGACAGCCCCTGAGGGTCGCGCGCGCGCGCCGCGGCCGGGTCCGACGACAGCAGGCGGGTCAGGTCCACCGGGCCTCCGGAGCGCAGGAGGTCGAAGATCGCGTGTTGCGGCATTGGCTCTCTCCTAGATAGTTAGCTAAGCTAATCATCCCATGGCGAAGACCGGGACGTCAAGAGATCGCGCGAGCTCCGTCGCCGACCGCCTGCACTCCGGGGCCCTGCGGCTGCTGCGACGCCTGCGGTCGAGCGACCGCGAGAGCGGCGTGGGCCCCGCGCGGCTCTCCGCGCTCTCCGTGCTCGTCATGGCGGGGCCGCAGACCATCTCGGAGCTCGCGGCGATCGAGGACGTGCGCACCCCGACCATGACGCGCGTCGTCCAGGGGCTCGTCGACCAGGGACTGGCGGCCCGCCGCCGCGACGCCGACGACGGGCGCGTCGTGCACGTGCGGGCCACCGGCAAGGGCGCGCGCGTCCTGCAGCGGGCGCGCCGGCGCCGCGTGGAGCACCTGGCGTCCCTGATCGAACCGTTGACCGCGCGGGAAGTCGCGACCCTCGACGCCGCGGCCGGGATCCTGCAGCGCGTCCTGAGTCAGCCTGCCGGCCGCGGGTAGGCGGACGAGCGGAGCTCGACGAGACGAGCCCGACCCGGCGGATGCCGGAGCCGGGCTCGTGCAGTTCTCGGGTTGCACTGAGGGCGAACCCGTCGGTCGCATCTCAGATGCGCAACCTCGATTGGTCACTCATGGATCACCTCCTTTGCTGGGGTTTCCCCGGCGCAGCGGCGGGTGACGGTGCCGCGGCCGAGCTGCCGACGACCCCCGGCGTCCCGGGGGTCCCGCTAGGTCTCCATTGGATCACGAACTCCCGGATTCGAGGAGGCCCGGGCCGCGCGGGGCCCCGCGGTCACGCGGCGGGCCAGAGCCAGCCGAACGTCCCGCCCGTGACGAGGCCGTAGAGCACGCCGTCGAAGGCGAACTTCAGCGTCGTCGTCCAGCTCTGGCCCTTCCAGATCGACTGGGGGATGTACGCGGTCGAGTAGCCCAGGATGGCGACCGTGCTGGTCACGCGAGAGACGGCGCCGTAGTCCGCGCCGCGCGCGCAGGAGAGCGTCGCCAGGTAACCGGCGAAGAGGCTGATGAGCAGCGAGTAGACGAACCACTGCCCGAGCGCGGGACCCATGTGCCACCCGCCCTTCGGGCGAACCGTGAGCGAGGCCACGGGCCCCAGCTCCAGCTTCGCCGCCATCTCGGGGGAGCTCATCTCCTGCATCGACGACGCGTGGGGAATCATGTAGTCGCCCGGCGGCACGTTGTTCGCGTTGAACGCCGCACGGAGGTCGTCCTCGCCCGGCAGGCCGCGGAAGTCGCTCCTGTGGATCGGGAGGATCATGTGGATCACCGAGCTGACGGCGAACACGAAGACTCCGGAGAGCAGAATCGGGAGCCAGAGCTCCGAGGTGGCGACCATGGCGGTTCCTTTCGCGGCTCAGGACGTGGAGGACGACGAGCAGAAGTGCTCGTAGTCGACGTACTCGGGGAACGCCCCGTCGGCGCTGCACCAGGCGCACGTGGGGTCGCTCTCGACGCGGAACTCGGAGAAGCGCTGGTCGAGTGCGTCGTAGTGCAGCAGGCGGCCGACGAGCGGATCGCCGAGGCCCAGCACGAGCTTGATCGCCTCGATCGCCTGCAGCGTCCCGACCACGCCCGGCAGCACGCCGAGCACGCCGGCCTCGGCGCACGAGGGCGCGAGCTCCGGCGGCGGGGGCGCGGGGTAGAGGCAGCGGTAGCACGGGCCCGGGCGCACCGCGTAGCCGGGCCAGAAGACCGAGACCTGGCCCTCGAAGCGGAAGATCGAGCCGTGCACGTTCGGCAGGCCCAGCTTCACGCACGCGTCGTTGACGAGGTAGCGCGTGGGGAAGTTGTCGGAACCGTCGACGACGACGTCGAACCCGCGGAAGATCTCCTCGACGTTGTCGCTCGTGAGGCGCTTGGGGAACGCCTCGATCTTCACGCGCGGGTTCAAGGCCTGCAGCGTCTTGCGCGCGGAGTCGACCTTGGGCGTCCCGACGCGCTCGTCGGTGTGCAGGATCTGGCGCTGCAGGTTCGAGCGGTCGACGAGGTCGTCGTCGACGATACCCAGCGTCCCGATGCCCGCGGCGGCGAGGTAGAACGCGGCGGGCGACCCGAGCCCGCCCGCGCCGATCAACAGCACCCGCGCGTCGAGCAGCTTCAGCTGGCCCGCCTCGCCGACCTCGGGCATCAGCAGGTGCCGCCCGAAGCGCTCGCGCTCGCTCGCGTCCAGCACGCGCGGCGTCTCGACCGGGAGCCCGCTCTGCTTCCAGAGCAGGAAGCCCCCGGCGACCGAGCGCACGTCCTCGTACCCGATCTGCCGCAGCCCGTCGGCCGCGAACAGCGACCGCACGCCGCTCCTGCACATCACGAGGACCGTGGTGTTCTTGTCGGGCATCTCGTCCTCCGCCTGCACCTCGAGAAACCCGCGCACGAGCTTCAGGGCTCCGACGGGACTGCCCTGCGCGACCTCGTCCGGCTCGCGCACGTCCACGAGCCACGCTCCGGCGTCCTGCAGCGCCTTGGCCTCCCCGGGCGTGACCTCGGGCAACGAAGCGCGCAGCTCCTGCAGGCGCAGTTCCTTGTTCTTCACGATGTTTCCTTCCAGTGCACGCGGCGAACGACGACGGCGGT
>CAYGPA010000067.1:0-9102 GCA_964351535.1 uncultured Planctomycetaceae bacterium | reverse complement strand
GCGGCCTTCGGCGTCGAGGGGCTCGTCCGGGGCGGGGCGCAGGCGGCCGACGAGGACGTCGTCGCCGCCGGTGGCGCGCAGGGACGTGGGGAACGTGCCGAGCTCGCGGTCGTCGAGCACCTGAACTCCCGGCGCGGATTCGAGGGCCGCGCGCGCGTCGGCCTCGGTCGCGGGGCGGGCGAGCGTGACGACGACCGACTCCGCGTGGGAGCGCAGCACCGGGACGCGCACGCACGTCGGTACCAGGCGCGCCGCGGGGTCGTTCCAGATGCGGCGGGTCTCGCGGACGAGCTTGCGCTCCTCCGCGTTCAGGCCCGATTCCGGGTCGACCTCGGACTCGTGCGGGAACACGTTGAAGGCGCAGCTCTCGGGGAAGGCGTGCGGCTCGGCCGCGCGGCCGTCGAGGGCGGCGCGGGTCTCCACCTCGAGCTCCCGCATCGCTTCCAGGCCGGCGCCCGAGACGGCCTGGTACGTGGAGACGACCACGCGCTCGATGCCGAACGCGCGGCGCAGGGGCTCGAGGGCCACGAGCAGCAGGATCGTCGTGCAGTTGGGGTTGGCGACCAGGCGCGCGCCGCTGTCGGCGAGCTGCGCGCCGTTCACCTCGGGGACGATCAGCGGCACCTCGGGGTCCTCGCGGAATGCGGAGGAATTGTCCACGACGAGTCCGCCGCGCCCGACGATCGCGGGTGCGAGCTCGCGCGCGACGTCCGCGCCGGCGGCGAGCACGCACAGGTCGGAGGCGACGAGGTGGTCCAGCTCCGCGCGCTCGACCGCGAGCTCCGCGTCGCCGAACGCGACGCGCTCGCCCGCGGAGCGGCCCGACGCGAACGCGCGGACGCGGTCCGCGCCGTGCCCGCGCTGCGCGAGGATCGCGAGCACCTCGCGACCCACGGCGCCGGTCGCCCCGACGACGGCGATCGACGGCCGCTCAACGCCCACGGAAAGACCTCTCGCTCACGCCGCCAGTATCTCCGCCCGCGAGGCGATTGCACCGACCGATTCGCCGCCCGGCTCCGCGGAGTTCAGGCGTCCGTCGCGCTCGCGTGGCTCCCCCGAGCCTCCATCTCGGCGAGCCGCGCCTCCAGCTCCCGCTGGCGCTCACGCGCGGCGTCGGCCTCCGGCTGCGCGGGGTCCTGGGTCTCGAGGACCACGGCCAGCGCCTCCTGACAGAGCAGCGCCTCGCGCAGGAAGGCGGTGTTGGCGGGTGCCTCGGACAGCGTGCGCTCCGCGACCTCCGCGGCCTCGCGCGCGAGCTCGGCAGCGGCGGCTTCGTTGCCGGATCGGTGCTCGTCCAGGACGCGACGCCGCAGCAGGGTCGCGAGGCTGTGGCCGACGTTGGAGTTCTGCGGCTGGCGCCGCGCGAGGGTGCGGCAGATCTCGATCGCGCGCTGGTCGTTCTCGCGCGCCCCCGCTCCGTCCCCCTGCTGCGCGGCGAGGTCCGCGCGCGCGACGAAGGTCGAGAACAGGAGGAACAGCCCGACGTCGCTGGACGAGTCCGCTCGCACGAGGTCGTTGGCATCCTCCGCGGCGGCGTCCAGGGCCGCTTCCGCATCCCCCCAGCGCGCGAGCCCGCCGTAGGCCCGCGCGAGGCTGACGCGCGCATTGCTCAAGCTCTGGCGAATGCTGGCGCTCGGCGGATGGAGCTCGGCGGACTCGACCAGGGTCGCGAGCGCGGGCTCGCCGGTCGACACTGCCAGCTCGAACTCTCCCAGGCGGTTCAGCGTCTCGACCAGGCCGAGCGCCACGCGGCTGCGGGAGCCGGCGACGAAGATCGAGCCCTCCGGCCACATCTCCACGATGCGCTCGAAGGCCTTCAGGGCGCTCTCGAAGTGCTCGCTCGCTCTGCGCAGATCCCCGGACTGCGTCAGGACGACGGCGATCAGCTCGTGGTTCTTGGCCAGGCGGCGCAGCAGGAAGCGCGAGAGCGGCTCGTGGCGCGCGCAGAGCGCCAGCACCGCGCGGTGGTGCTCGAGCCCCGCGTTCCAGTCGCCCCACTGCACCTCGAACACGCCGAATGCCTGCCGCGCGTCCGCCAGGGTCTGGGCGTTCTCCTCCGGCGCCGGGTCGCGCTCGTACAGGTCGGTCGCGAGTCGCAGGGCGCGCTCGAGCGCCCGCCGCGCGCCCTCGGGCTCGCTCAGGCTGACGTTGGACAGGCTGCCGCGCCCGCGAGCGACGTCGAGGTAGCCCTGAACGAGGTCGCGCATCAGCGCCGGGTCGTCCTCGGCGCCCTCGGAGAGGCGGTCGAGGAACGCGACGCCCGTCTCGAGCACGACGGCGTTGGCCTCGGCGATCCGCGACAGGCCGTTGACCTTGCGCGTCAGGTCGAACATCAGCCCCGAGGCGAAGCGCCGCGAGTCGTGGAAGCGCTTCTCGGCGAGCTCGCGCTGCGCCCGCTCGGCGGCGCGCGCGCGCTCGGCGCGCAGGTACTGGGACGTGCTGAAGGCGAGCCCGCCGATCAGCGCCGCGACCGCGGTGGCGGAGAGCGCCAGGGCCAGCCGGTTGCGACCGGCGAACTTGCGCGCGCGGTAGCCCAGCGTGTCCGGCCGCGCCGACACGGGCCAGCCCCCGAGCCAGCGCTCGAGGTCGTTGGCGAACCGCGCGACCGTGCGGTAGCGGCGCTCGCGATCGGGGTGCAGCGCGACGGCGAGGATCGTGTCGAGGTCGCCCTCGAGGCGCGCCGCGTCAGCCCGGCCCGCGCGGCGAGCGCGCGCGCTGGGCAGCTCCGGCAGGCCCCGTTCGAGGAGCTGGAGGCCCTCCGGTCCGCCGCGGAAGGCGCCTTCGGCCTCGTCCTCCCGGTCGAACGGATGCACCCCGACCAGCAGCTCGTGCAGCATCACGCCGAGGGACCACACGTCGGTCGCAGCCGTCGCGGGCTCGCCCCGCAGGGCCTCGGGGCACGCGTAGCGCGGGGTCAGCGCGCGCTCGGCCGTGCGCGTCAGATCGAGCCCGTCCTGCTCCGCGCCCTCCACCAGCTTGGCGATGCCGAAGTCCAGCAGCACCGCACGCCCGGCGGCGTCGACGAGCACGTTGGACGGCTTGAGATCGCGGTGCAGGACCAGCTCCGCGTGGACGTACTCCACGGCGCGCGCGACGTCGAGCAAGAGGCGGACGCGCTGTTCGACGGAGAGCTGCGCGCGCTCGCAGTAGGCATCGATCGGCTCGCCGTCGACGAGCTCCATCGCGAGCCACGGCCGGCCGCCGTCCGGCCCGCCCCCATCCAGTCCGCCCCCATCCAATCCACCGTCGTAAAGCGTGGCGACGTTCCTGTGCCGCAGCCGCGCCAGCAGGTTGCGCTCGCGCTCGAAGCGCGCGGCCAGCGTCGAGCTGGCGAAGCCGGCGCGAACGAGCTTCAGCGCGACCTCGCGCTCGTAGCGACCGTCCGCGCGTCGCGCGCGCCAGACCTCGCCCATGCCGCCGCGGCCGAGGCACTCGCCGAGCTCCCACGGCCCGACGCGCTCTCCGGGCCGCGCGACCGACTCCAGCGGTCGCGGCGTTCCCTCGAGGGCGGGCGGAGCGTCGGTGGGCCACGCGAGCGGCGCCAGCGCGACCCCGTGCAGCTCGAGCAGGCGCTCGACACGCGCCCGCAGGACTCCCGCGCTGCCGCAGTTCTGGTCCAGCCAGCTCGCGCGGTCCTCCGGCGAACGATCGAGCGCTTCGTGGACCAGGCGCAGCGCGCGCCGCTCGACCGCTGCGTCGGTCGGCTGCCTAACCATCGAGCCGGTCCCGCAGCCAGGCCGTCGCGACCTGCACGCGGCGCTCCGCGGTGCGCAGGGGGACGTCCAGCGTCTCCGCGACGTCCTTCATGGGGAGTCCGCCGAAGAAGCGCAGCTCGATGCTGCGGGCGAGGTCGCCGTCCAGCTCGTTCAGCTCTTCCAGGGCTGCGTCCAGGTCCACCAGGCTCACGTCGCGCTCCTCGGAGTTCTCGGGCGACGCTCCCTCCAGCGCGATCCGCACCCGATCCCCGCCACGCTTCTTCGCGCGCTTCTTGCGCGCGTGGTCGACGAGCAGCGAGCGCATCACCTGGGCCGCCAGCGCGTAGAAGTGCCGCCGGCTGGGGTAGTTCGCCTCGTCGCGCCCGATGAGGCGCAGGTAGGCCTCGTGGACCAGCGCCGTCGGCTGCAGCGTGTGCTGGGCCTGTTCGCGCGCCATCTGCGCCTCCGCGATGCTGTGCAGCTCGGCGTAGACCAGCGGCCAGAGCTCCGTCGAGGCGTCGCCCTCGCCGCGACCGAGGCGATTCAGGAGCTGGGTGGCGCGTGCCGAGGAGGGGTGCATGAGCGGGCGAGCGGGCCGGCGCCGGGTGGATCCGGCAGCTCGCATCGTACTCAGGGGCCTCCGCCCGCGGGGCGGAGTCGGAATCGGGACTTCGCGTGGCGGACGCGGCCCGGGGTCTGCGCTGGTCGGGCGCGGCACGGCCGGAGGGGCCGGAGAGACCGCGCCACCACACCTCTGACGGAGACTTACCCGTGAAACTCTTCCTGACCCTACTGCTCGCGTCCGCGCCCCAGGAGGGGGCCGGCCTTCCCGCCACCTTCTGCTGGGGCGACTACGACGAGGACGGCCTCGAGGACGCGCTCGTGATCCAGCCGGACGGTTCGGCGCGCCTGTTGAAGAACCTCGGCGACGGCACGTTCGAGAACGTCACCGACCTGCTCGGCCTGCCCGCCATGCCCGGTGCGCGCGGAGCGGCCTGGGCCGACTACGACGCCGACGGGCGCCTGGACCTCTTCGTCGCCAGCGCCGCGGGCGAGGGCGCGCTGCTGCGGCAGGCGGAGAGCGGGCTCTTCGTCGACGTCTCGTCCACCGCCGGGATCGCGGACGGTCTCGTCGGCGAGGCCGCGCGCTGGGTCGACTTCGACGTCGACGGCCAGCCGGACCTGCTCGTGAGCGGCGCGGGCGGTGAGCACCTGTTCCACAACCTCGGCGGCGCGTTCGCCGCCGTCGACCTCGGCCGCCCGGCGCTTGCGCCGGTCTGGGGACTTCCCGGGGAGGACGCGTCCGCTCCGGGCGCACACACCGCCGCGGGCAGAGCGGCCGAGCGAACGGCGCCCGGTCTCGCGCGCCCCGACGTCGGCGGAGATGCGGGACGGCTGGACAGCTCCGTGTCGGGCATCACGCGCGTCGGAGCCGGCGCCACGCAGCCGATGGGCTTCGAGCAGTGCGTCGACACGATCAAGGACCAGGCTGACGGCTTGACGTGCGTGAACGTATCCAGCGCTCCGACCGCGGGGATGCTGTATCCGCTCGGCAGCTTCTTCTTCATCTCGCCCGGCGGCTTCGTGGGGATCAACGAGCTCAGTCCCGTCGAGCGCCTGCACGTCGCGGGAGACGCGCGCATCGACTCGGACTCCGACGTGAACGTGGGCGTTGGCAGCGGCGCGCTCTCGGTCGCCAGCATCGACGGCTTGCGCGGGTTGTCGATCGATCAGAACGAGATTCAGACGGTCGGTGCGAACAACACGCTGCTGATCAACTTCAACAACCAGAACGAGACGGACATTCAGAACGGCGCGTTGTTCGTGGACACCACGAAGTACGTGGGTCTGGGCACGAGCTCGCCGACGAGCCGCCTCTCGATCGCCGGGACCGACGATCCGCTCGACGGACCGATCCTGCGGCTGCAGAACCCGGGCAACCCGTTCGAGGCGGGACGGGTGCGCCTGTGCGAGTCGACGGCGACGTTCCTCGGGGGCTACCTGCACTACGACGGAGTCGGCAACGAGCTGAACCTGGGCGTGCACGACGTGAACTCCGTCGATCCGGCGAACGACATCGACGCGATCACGATCGCGCGCTCGAACGGCTCCGTGGGCGTCGGCAAGTCGCCGACCGTCGTCACGGCGCGGCTCGACGTCGGAGGCGGGGGCAACTTCGACGGCCTCCTCACCGCGCGCACCGTGGAGGTCGAGAGCGTCACGGGAGGCGGCACGGGCATCCGCATCACGCAGGACGGCGTCACCAGCGGAACGGCGATCATCATCGACTCCACCAACGCGAACTCGAAGGGCGTGGACGTGCAGCTGACCGGGGCCGGGATCGGCACCGGCATCGGCGTGCGCAGCGTCGTCGCGGGGACGAACTCGCAGGCCGTGTTCGGTTCGACCTCCGGCGGACTGGCTTCGACGGCCGTGCGCGGTCAGGCCACCGGGGCGGGCGTCGCGGGGCGCTTCGAGGGCGCGACGAACGTGGCGCTGGTCGTGAGCCGTGCGGACAACGCCGGCGACATCCTGACCGCGGGCAACCCAGGGGACATCGAGTTCCGCGTCGAGAGCTCCGGCAACGTCCTGTGCGACGGGGCGTTCATCGACACCGGCGCGGACTACGCCGAGTACCTCGAGCGGAGCGACTACGCGGAGGCGATGATGCCCGGTGACGTCGTCGGCGTGCGCGGGGGCAAGATCTCGAAGGACCTGACGGGCGCCGAACAGATCCTCGTGATCAGCACCAACCCGGCGCTGGTCGGCAACGCCGCGGACGCCGAGAGCACGGGTCGCGACGGCTACGAGGTCACGGCCTTCCTGGGCCAGGTTCCGGTGCGCGTGCGCGGCGTCGTCCGGAGCGGCGACTTCCTGTTGCCCTCGGGTCGCCACGACGGAACGGCCGTGGCCGTGGGGCCGCGCGACCTGCGCGCCGAGCAGCTGGCGCGTGTCCTCGGTCGCGCGTGGGAGTCCTCCGACGAGCCGGGCGCGAAGACCGTCAACGCCGCCATCGGCCTGGACGAGGCCGCCGCGGCCGCGTGCGTCATCGACTCGCTGCGAGCGGAGCTCGAACGCGTGGCGGCGCTCGAGACGCGGCTCGCCGCGGTCGAGGCACGGCTCTTCGAAGACTCCGGAGCCGTCGCCGCGCGCTGACCCCTGAGTCCGCCCGCGGCCTCGCGCCGAACGCGAAAGGCCTCCGCACGAGTTCACTCCGTGCGGAGGCCCGTCGCGTGCGGTCCGATCACCCCGGATCGGTGCGTTCGGTTGCAATCCCGCGGCGATCGTCGATCCTGGGCGAGCGATCGCACCGCAGGAGCCACGCATGGACGCCCCGACACCCTCTCCGGAACGCCGACAGCTCGAGTACCCGCTGCTGCTCGTCGGGCTCTTCTGCATGTTCCTGCTCAGTCCTTGGCGCCAGCACCACTTCTTGATCGGCGCGCTGGCGACGGCCACCCAGCTGGTCCTGCTCTGGGCCGCGTGGCGCGTGCTGCGCACGCACAAGCTCCTCGCGCTGGTGGCAGCAGCCCTCGGAATCGCCAGTCTCGTACTCAGCAACTTCAAGACCGAAACCAGCCGGTTGCTCGCCGAGGCCGACGCCGCGGTCGTCTCGGGCTTCCTGCTGTGCCTCCTGCCCTCGATCCTGCTCGACCTCTTCCGCGGGAGGCGGGTCACGCGGGACACGCTGTGCGGTGCCGCCTGCGTCTACCTGCTGCTGGGACTGATCTGGGCCTCGGTCTACCAGGTCGTGTTCCTGTTCGATTCGGATGCGCTGCGGATCGCCGCGGGCGACGTGCTCGAGCGTGAGGACTTCTTCTATTTCAGCTTCGTCGTCCTGACGACCGTCGGTTTCGGGGACATCGTGCCGGTCTCGCAGGCGGCGCGCTCGCTCGCCATCCTCGAAGCGCTCCTGGGACAGCTCTATCTCGTCGTGTTCGTGGCGAGGCTGGTCGGCATGAACCTCCAGGCGGAAACGACGGAGCAGGGCGCCCGGTAGCGCGCGCTCGCGATCGCTGCGCAGACGGGGCTCAGCGCGCGCCCAGGACGCGAAACTCGGGGACGGCCGCCTCCGCCGTCGGCGTCCTCCGGGCCGCCGCGAAGAGCGACTCGGCGCGGCGGCGCAGGTTTCCGACGCTGCTGCGCAGCGCCAGGCGGCGGTGCTTGGGCTTGTCCGGGACGTTGTCGATGTCGAAGCCGTACACGCGCACCAGCAGCTCGGCGACCCGGGTCCCGTCGGACGTGCGCACCGGCAAGAACACGTCGCGACCGGCGAGCCAGTTGAAGTCCTCGCTGACGGAGTAGATGTCCGTGCGCAGGCAGCCCTCCGCGTCGAGACGGTTGAGGATGCGCAGGTCGCACTCGTAGCCGCCGAAGGGGAAGGGCAGGTCGCTCTTGAAGTAGAGCTGCAGGTACGCGAACGCGGCGCCGTCGGGCTCGGTGCCGCGCACGTAGCTCTCCGGGACGGGGTAGATCTCCTCGTACTCGGCGCCGATGTTCGAGTAGTACTGGCGGTAGTCGTTCTCGGCCGCCTTGATCGCGGTCAGGTCGCCGAAGATCAGCGTCGCCAGCTGCTCCACGCGCGGGTCGCCGCCGACCTCGTCCCACGGACCGCGCCCCGCCGCCTTCAGGGACCAGCTGTCCGCGGTCACCATGCCGTCGCGGTCGAGGTCGTCCTCCGGGTCCCAGTCGGCGCCGTACAGGTCCTCGTCGAAGAGGAGCTGGGCGAGGCCTTCGCCCCAGTCCCCGACGAACTCGGGCGCACGCTCGCGCAGGTCCCGGAACCACGCCTCGCGCTCGGCGGGCGGCAGCGATCGGAAGACGGAAACGACGTCACCGAAGCAGCGCAGCGCGCGCCCCTCGGCGTCCGTGGCGTCGAAGCGCAGTGCGAGGAGGCCGCGCATCTCGCGCAGGAGGTCGCGCGAGGCGGCGCGCTCGGGGAGGCACCAGCGCGGGTCGAAGGCCCGGGACGGGAGGGACGTGCCTTCCACGATCCGGGGTTGGACCTCGAAGGGCTCCCTGGCGTCGAGGACACCGGCCGCGGCGAGCAACAGCGTGGCGAGGATCACGGGGTGGGCTCCTGCGCGGCGAAGAAGCGCCGCAGCTCGACGAGCGTCTCCGCCGGACGCTCCTCGTGGGGGTAGTGTCCGGTGTCCGCGAGCAGCACGAGCTGCGCGTTCGGGACGTCGCGCGCGAAGCGCTCGGCGTAGTAGTCGGGCGGGTAGGCGATGTCCTGCGCGCCCCAGAGCAGCAGGGTCGGCGCCTGGAGCGACTTCAGGTCGTCCTGGCGCTCGCCGTTCTCGTCGCGCGCGAGGTCGACCATCGCCTTCCAGTTGTGCGCGTTCTCGCAGACGAGGAAGAACTCCTCGACGCGGTCCGGCGGCATCGTGCGGAAGTGCGGGGCCAG
>CAYGPA010000066.1:12014-15797 GCA_964351535.1 uncultured Planctomycetaceae bacterium | reverse complement strand
GCCGATCATGAGTACCGGTGTCGAGAGCCGGAAGTTCGAGGCCGAGGTCCAGCAGTTGCTGGACCTCATGATTCACTCGCTGTACTCGCACCACGAGATCTTCCTGCGGGAGCTGATCTCGAACGCGAGCGACGCGCTCGACCGCCTGCGCATCGAGGCGTTGACCGACGCGGGACTCGACGGCGGCGAGGAGCCGTTCATCCTCCTGGAGGTCGACCCCGGCCTGCGCGTCCTGCGCGTGGTGGACAACGGGGTCGGGATGACCCGCGAGGAGCTCATCGAGAACCTGGGCACGATCGCGCGCTCGGGCACCAAGCAGTTCGCGCAGGCCCTGAAGGACGCGAAGAAGGACGACGCGACGGACCTGAAGAGCTCCATCGGCCAGTTCGGCGTCGGCTTCTACTCGAGCTTCATGGTCGCCGACGAGATCACGGTCGAGACCGGCCGTGCGGGCCAGTCCGGCGGCTGGTCGTGGCGTTCGACCGGCGACGGCGAGTACACGCTCGAGGAGCAGGCCGAGGCCGACCGCGGCACGTGCATCACGCTGCACCTGCGCGAGAAGACCGACGAGGTCGACTACGACACCTTCCTGGAGCCCATGCGGCTCGTCGAGCTCGTGAAGAAGTACTCGGACTTCGTCGAGTACCCCGTGGTCATGGACGCGCGGCACTTCGAGGGTCACGACAACCTGGAGAAGATCACGGTCGAGGGCGACCGCGAGGTCGTCGTCTTGAACTCGCGCACGCCGATCTGGGCGCGCCCCAAGGCCGAGGTCGAGGCCGAGGAGTACGCGCAGTTCTACCAGCACCTCTCCCACGACTGGACGGCGCCGCTCGAGACGATCCACTTCAAGGCCGAGGGGACGAACGAGTACACCGCGCTGCTCTACGTACCCGCCCAGCGGCCCTTCGACATGTTCGACGGGGACCGCGAGAAGTCGCACGTCGCGCTCTACGTGCGCCGCGTGTTCGTGATGGCGGACTGCGAGGACCTGATGCCGCCGTGGCTGCGGTTCGTCCGCGGCATCGTCGACGCGCAGGACCTGCCGCTGAACGTCTCGCGCGAGATCCTGCAGCAGAACCGCGCCCTGCGGCAGATTCGCGAGCGGCTCGTGAAGAAGGTGCTCGACGCCCTGCTGCACATGCAGAAGGACGAGCGCGAGAAGTACGCCAAGTTCTGGTCGGCCTTCGGGTCGACGCTGAAAGAGGGCATCGTCGTCGACTCCGAGCGCCAGGAGGCGATCGCGGAGCTGCTGCTCTTCCCCGGCACGCACGGCGACGAGCCGACGACGCTCGGGGAGTACGTGGAGCGCATGAAGCCCGACCAGGAGGAGATCTTCTGCCTGCTGGGCGGCGACCGCGCCACGGTCGCGGACTCGCCGCACCTCGAGGCCCTGCGCGCCAAGGGGCACGAGGTGCTCTTCTTCCTCGACCCCGTCGACGAGTGGGTCGTGCAGCAGCTGCGCGAGTTCCGCGAGAAGAAGATCCGCGTGCTGAACGAGGGGGCGCTCGACCTCGAGGGCGAGGCCGCCAAGCAGGTGCGCGAGGACCAGGAGCGCGAGTTCCGGCCGCTGCTCGAGGCGCTCGAGGCGCGCCTCGGCGAGCACGTCGAGAGCGTGCGCTTCGGAGGCCGCCTGAAGGAGAGCCCGGCCGTACTGGTCTCCCCGGAGGGAACCCCGGGCCCCGCCATGCGCCGGATGATGCGCGAGACGCGCGGAGCGGACCTCCCCGACCCCAAGCGCATCCTCGAGCTGAACCCCGATCACGAACTGGTCCAGCGCATGAAGGCCCTGTGCGACGAGGACGCGAACTCCGAGCGCCTCCACGACATGGCCGACCTCGTCCTGGGTCAGGCGCTGCTCGCCGAGGGCTCGAAGCTGCCGGACCCGCGCCGTTTCGCGCGCCTGGTCACCGGACTGATGGTCTCGACGGGCTGACGACTTCCCGCTTCCTGGACGCCGGTGCGTCCCGATCCTGGCCGCGCCCCCTTTCTGCAGGCTACGCTGTTCGAAGACTTCGCACTCGCCCTTCTAGAAGGAGGAGGCGACGTGGGTCGTGCAGCCAAGGGAGGAGGGCGGCATGTCGGAGACCGTTTCTGGGGAACGATCGGGGATCGGGCTGGGCCTGCCCGTGATCCTGGCGCTCGTGTTCGCCAACCTGGCGCGCGGGCCGATCACGAGCCTGCGCCCGAGCCCGGAACGCACCGAGACGGTGACGGTCGAGGCGCAGGAGACCGTTCCGGCGCGGCTGTGGCGCGATCCGCTCGAGGCCTCCTACGCCTACGCGCGCTCCCTGTCCACCGAGTCCGAGGACCTGGCTCCCGAGTTGCGCACGCGAGGGACGCTCGAGGTGCGCCACCTCGCCCGCGAGATCGCGCGCAGGATGGCCCGGCAACAGGCCGTGAGCCTGATGCCGGTCTTCGTACCGGGTGGCTATCGGGCGGAGGAGCACGAGCTGCGTCTGCGCCAGCGGTTCGCCGTGGTGTCCGCGCTGACGCACGACGCGGTCGACGGCATTCGGCCGCTCGACGTGGAAGACGCGGAGCACATCGGACTGGCGCGCTTCACGACCCGGAGGGGCGACGAGCCGATCGAGGCGCGTACCGCCGTGGAGGCGGGGGCACCCAACGACGCGCCGGACGGGTCCCCGGCGGAGGCCCACGCACCGACTCGCGCGGGGCAGGCCGCGCTCGCGGATGCCCGGAGACTCACGGGCACCGCGACCGAGTCGTCGGCCCGAGCCGACTCGGGCTCCCGCGCGCCGGGCCTGCTCGTTCCGTTCGAGTGGTTCGGCAACGACGAGCGCGCGGTCCTCGTGCTGTGGGTGAACGAGCGCGCCGTCCAGGGTCATCCGCTCTTCCATCTCGCGGACGCCGTCGGCGAGCTGCGCACGGCCCTCGCTCGAGAGCCCGTGTACCTCGCCCTGCAGAGGCCCGCGGCCGTGGACTCCGACGCCGCCTCGCAACTCGGCATCCGCCTCACCGGGGAGGTCGTCAGCCTCTACCTGGGACTCCCGCCGGGCTCCTCCGGTCTCGAGGGCTCCGTTCCGGACCTTCCCGTCGCCATCGTCGGCCCCACCAACTCGGACACCCTGCTCGAGATGATCGCCGACGATCGCAGCTGGGACGACCCTCCGGAATGGAGCTCGAGCGCGGACCGCACGAGCCTGCAGGGCGCACGGGTCCTCTCGCCGCGTTCGACCCTCGGCACGGGCTTCGGCATGGACCTCGACGACCCGGAGGCGAGCCGCTACCTGTCCTTCGATCTCGAGGGCAGCGGCGCGAGCTTCGAGCGCACCATCGGCACGGACAAGGAGCTCGCGGAGCTGCTCGTGGCCGAGCTTCGCGCGCGGCGGCCCGACCGCTTCCGGACCGAGCTCGAGATGCCGTTCCGCTTCCTGCGCTCCTGGCTCGATACCGTCTTCTTCTTGCGGCAGGTCGACCGCCCGCTGAAGGTCGCGCTGATCAGCGAGGTGGACACGAGCTACGGCCGCGCCTGGCAGCACCTTCTCGAGAGTGCCGTGCCCGAGCCGTCCGAGCCCGGCGAGGATCCCGAGTTCCTCGTCGACTCGCGCTTCCACTACATGCGCGGCATCGACGGCCGCATCCCCGGTCGGGACGCGAGCGATCCCCTGGAGGCCGGCAGGGAACCCGCGGCCGGCGAGGGACAGCAGGACTACCTGCGGCGCCTCGAGCGCGCGCTGGAGGGAGATCGCTACGACGCCATCGGCATCCTGGGCAGCGACGTCTACGACAAGACCGCGCTGCTCCAGGTGCTGCGACCGC
>CAYGPA010000066.1:0-12004 GCA_964351535.1 uncultured Planctomycetaceae bacterium | reverse complement strand
GTCGACGCGAGGTTGCTGCCGAGCCTCTCGTCGCTGCACACGCTCAACCTCGTGGTCGCCTCCCACTACGGGTTGACGCTGCGCCACGGACTGGGCCTCGAGGTCCCTCCACTGCGCTCCGGGTATCAGCTGGCCACGTTCCTGGCGGCGCGCCGAGCCCTCGCCACGGACCCGGCCGGCCGTGACCCCTCGGGGAGGGAAGTCTGGCAATACGACCCCGTCGCCCGCATCTTCGAGGTGGGGCGTACGTGGATTCACCAGCTCGAGAACCCGGCGCCGAACACGGTCCTGAAGAGCGCGTGGCGCGGCCGCAGGAGTGCCGGCGTCCTGGAGGACTCGGGTATCCCTCGCGCGCTCTGGACGGCTGCCCGCTGGCAGGTCGGCGCCTTGCTGCCGCGGCTGGCGCGCGACCCGAACCCGCTGAAGGACGAGCTGTCCACCCCGTGGCTCTTCCGCGGCCAGAACCAGTCTGGCGCCTTCTGGGCGGTGCTCCTGACGGTCTTCGTCGTTCTGTGCGGGGGGTGGTGGTGGCCTTCGCTGCGGCGGCTCAAGCATCGCGGTCAGAACGCGCTCTCCATCCGCAGCGTCCAGGACTTCGGCCTGAAGGTCTTCGAGCCGGATCACCGCCCCTGCCTGTTCTTCGTGCTGTTCCTGGTCGGTCTGCCGCTGTTCTTCGGTCTCGCCAAGCTCTACCAGTTCATGCGCGACCCCGCCCTGGAGAGCGAGCCCTTCTTCGTGGTCGAGGGCATCAGCGCCTGGCCCACGGTCTGGATCCGTATCGCCGCGATCCTGGTCGCCGTGGCGGGGTACTTCCGGACCTGGAACAGCGTGATCGCGATCAAGGACGAGCTCACCGTCGAGCTCCTGCCGACCCGACCCAGCTTCGACTCGGGGTTCGTCGAGCGAGCCTGGGCCTCGTTCCAGCGGGGGACGAGCTGGCTCCGGGTCAGCTCGTTCAGCCTCCTCGCGTCGCTCGTGTACTACCGGCTGACCGGCAAGCTCTTCGAGACGTTCGGGGGCGACGTGCCGCCCGTCCGAGGCGAGCGCATGTACTTGATCGACCGCTTCGTCCTGTGGTGGTCGGTCGTGCTCTTCATCCTGCTCGTCTTCGTCGTGCTGCGCGTGACGGTGCGCTCGACGCGCCTGATCCGCAATCTGTCGCGCGCGACGCCCGAGGACTGGCCGGAGCAGCTCGGCGCCTACGCGACGCGCACCGGGCTCGACCCCGCCACGGCCGCCGGCCTCATGCGGGTGCGGGTCGTCCAGGTCGTGGGCGACCGCATCGGGCCGTGCGTCTGGTGGCCGGCGACGGTGCTGTTCCTGATGGTGCTGTCGCGCGCCAACCTGTTCGACCGCTGGTCGTGGCCCGCGGCGCTCGTCCTGACGCTGACGCTCTCGTTCACGCTGCTGCTCCTGTCGGGACACGGCGTGCGGCTGGCCGCGCGGCGGCTGCGGGACCGGAGCCTCGAGGTGCTCGCCGGCGAGCGCCTGCGTCGCATCGGCCAGGGCGAGGAGCGCGGTGCGCTCGAGGCGGTCATGGCCGACGTGCGCGGTCTGCGGTCCGGCGTCTTCGCCCCGCTCTGGGAGCATCCGCTGCTGCGCGCCTGGCTGCTTCCGATCGCGGCGCTGGGCGCCAACACCTCGATGGAGCGCTGGCTACCGCAATTGCTGAGCAACTCCTGAAGCCGCGCGCCGTCACGCGTCGCGGCCGTGGGGCTCGTCGAAGTCGAGCGCGGGCCCCCGCGGCACGATCCCGCTGGGATTGATGCGCCGGTGCGTGACGTAGTAGTGGCGCTTGATGTGGTCGAGGTTCACGGTCGCGGCGACGCCGGGCACCTGGTAGAGCTCGCGCGTGTACGCCCACAGCGCGGGGAAGTCCGCCAGGCGCTGGCGGTTGCACTTGAAGTGTCCGTGGTACACGGGGTCGAAGCGCACGAGGGTCGTGAAGGCGCGCCAGTCGGCCTCGGTGATCCGGTCGCCCGCGAGGTAGCGGCGCGTCGCGAGGAGCGCCTCGAGCTGGTCCAGCGTCGAGAACAGCCGCTCGTAGGCCTGGTCGTAGGCTTCCTGGGTCGAGGCGAAGCCGCAGCGGTACACGCCGTTGTTCAGGCCCGGGTAGACGAGGGCGTTGATGCGCTCGATCTCGTCGCGCAGCTCCGCGGGATGGAAGTCGACCGAGCGGTCGCCCCACTCGTCGAACTCGGAGTTCAGCATGCGGAGGATCTCGGACGACTCGTTGTTCACGATGCTCCCGCTCCGGCGATCCCACAGCACGGGCACGGTCACGCGGCCCTCGAAGCGCGGATCCGACGCCTCGTAGGCCTCCGACAGGAACGCGAAGCCGTTGACGGGGTCGGGACCGGTCTCGTCGGTGAAGGCCCAGCCGCGTTCGTCGCGCACGGGGTCGACGACGGTCATGCCGACGACGTCCTCGAGCTGCTTGAGCTTCCGGACGAGAATCGTGCGGTGGGCCCAGGGGCACGCGTACGAGACGTACAGGTGGTAGCGGCCGGGCTCGGCCTGGAAGCCGGTGGAGCCGTCGGCCGTGACGCGCTCGCGAAAAGCGCTCTGCTGGCGCTCGAAGGCGCCGCGGGGGCCGGTCTCGTCCGGGAACTGGGCGTCGGTCGCTCGGGTCATCGGTGCTGTGCTCCTGAAGGGGGTGACGGTCCGTTTGGGACCCACGCGCGTCCCACTCCAGCGTCGAAGCGCGGGTTCTCGAGCCTGGCATCGGCCCGTCCCGATCCCCGGCTGCCGGGACACGCCACGGAGCTGCGCTCCGCGCGCACCGGGTAGGATGGGCCGACGGGCGAGCCATGTCGAAAGCCAGTCACCAGAACGCGTTCCGGAAGCTGAGGGAGTTCGCGCTCGGCTTCCCGGAGGCCTACGAGGAGCAACCCTGGGGCCACAGCGCCATCAAGGTCAAGGGCAAGACCTTCGTCTTCCTGGCGCTGCACGACGGGTTCGGCCTGTCCGCCAAGCTGCCGGAGTCGCACCCCGAGGCGCTGCTCTTGCCCTTCGCGTCGCCGACGCGCTACGGACTCGGCAAGAGCGGCTGGGTCAGCGCGCAGATCGAGGAGGCAGGCGATCCCCCGGTGAGCGTCCTCGCCGACTGGATCGAGGAGTCGTATCGCACGATCGCACCCAGGCGCCTGGTCGCGCAGCTCGACGGCGAGGCGCCGGCTCCCGCGAAGAAGAAGGCGACGAGCGGCGCCAGGAAGAAGGCGAAGAAGAAGGTCGCCTCGAAGAGCCGCGCCGCCGCGCGCCCGTCCGCCGAGCACGCAGGGACCGGACGCAAGCCCACGAGAAAGAAGCGCTAGCCGGACGAGAGGTCCCGCGCGGGTGGGGGACTACGAGACGAGCCGGAAGTCCATGCCCGCGCGTCGCGCGGCCTCGCCGTCGGCGTCGTCGCGGTCGCCGAGCACCAGGCACTCCGCCGGCTCGACGCCGAGTTGCTCGGCGGCGCGGCGGTAGCCGTCGGGATCCGGCTTGAGTCGCCGCGGTCCACCGGGCTCTCCGTTGGACACGACGACCTCGAACCAGCTCGTGGCACCGAGCGCGGCGAGCTTCTCGGTCGCGGGGTAGTCGCTGACGAGGGCGGTGCGCCCGCCGCCCGCGCGGAAGCTCGCGATCTCCGCCAGGAGCTGCACGCGGCGGAAGCGGCGGATCCACTTGCCGGGGCGCTGCACCATCCACTCGCGCACGATGCGCTCGAGCTCCTCGACCGGCATGCCGCGCGCGCGCGCCGCGCGCTCGAGCTGCACGCCGAAGGGCGAGTCGCCTCCCGCCTGCGCGCCGGCGTGGGCCTCCGCGCGCAGCGCCTCGTGCTCGTGGCGGAAGGCGCGGATCGCTCCGAGGTGCCGCGGGCCGAGCAGGGCGAGCTCCGCGCCCATCAGGAGCTTCACGGGCCCCGGGCGGTACAGGGTCCCGTCCAGGTCCACCAGCCACGCGCGGTGGACTTCTCTCGCGGCGTTCACGCCCGGGACTGTAGCGCGCGGCGAACGGCGGTGCGAGGCGGGCGAGGGTCGCGGTCGGGAGCGAGCGTTCAGTTCGTCGGCGCCGTCTCGGCGATCAGCTTGGCGAGCTTGTCGGCGATCAGCCCGTGGCCGGCGGGGGAGGGGTGGTAGAAGTCGACGAAGAGGTCCTCCCACGCGGCACCCTCGCTCAGGCGCTTCTTGATCAGGCCGCGGGCGCTGAGGAGCGGCGTCTCGGTCTCCGTGGCGAAGTCGCGCACGACCTTGTTGTAGAGCGGCAACACGGGCGCCTCGGCCTCGCGGTCGGGGTGGCGCGGCATCGAGATCACGACCAGGCGCGCGCCGTCGGCCTCGACGCGTCGCCTCAGCTCGCGGAGGTTCGCGTCGAACTCCTCGAGCGAGACGCGGCGCGTGCCCTCCCAATCGACCTCTCCGCAGCGCAGCCTGAGCTCGTGCAGGCGCTTCTCCTCCTTCAGGCGAGCGATGCGCTCCTCCTCGCTCTCCTTCTGCAGCCGGTCGCCGACCCAGGAGAAGAAGTGCAGGATCCGCAGCTCCTTGCGCAGCCGGCGCCAGGTCTTCGCGGCGTCGCTGCGATAGCTCTGGTTGACCACGACCTTCTGCTCGTCGCGTAGACCGCCGACCGCGGGCAGGTGCTCGTTCACGGCCCCGAAGGCGCACACGACGACGTCGGGCGAGTACGCGCGCACGAGCTCGTCGTAGCGCTCGAGCCCCTGGCGGATCGTGAAGCCGATGACGCCGGCGCAGAGCACCTCGGCGTCGATGCCGCGCTCCGCGAGCGCCGCCGGGAGCTGGCCCGAGTAGGACTCCGCGTAGCGCACGCCCATGCCGAAGGTCGAGGAATCGCCCATCGTCGCGATCCGCAGCCGCCCGGGCGTCTTCTCGAGCGCGAGGGCCGGGCCGCGGTAGCCGTCGGCGTTGATCGTCCGCCCTTCGTCCCAGTTGTCCGCGCTGCCCGGCCGCGGCTCCCACAGCTGGCGCGCGGAGTGGCGGAACATCCCGTCGCGCTGGCGGAGGCCCACGTCCTCCTGGGCGTTCCAGACGATGAGCTGGTTGCGCTTGGGCGCGTGGCGGAAACCGGCCAGGCGCAAGCCTCCCTCGAGGAGCGCGAAGAAGACGAGCAGGCTCGCCAGGGAGATCAGGAGGCGTCGAAGCACGCGTCAGATCTTCTGCTTGTACTTCTTCTGGTGCTTCTGGCGCGCCGTCTGGATCCAGCGCTCCTTGGAGATCCGGTCCGTCGTGACGCGCAGCGCCTTGGCCAGCTCGGGCAGCTCGGCCTTGGTCACCGTGGCCAGGTGGTGGAAGGCGGTGTAGCCGGCCTTGTTGAGGTTCTTCTCGAGCGCCGGTCCGATGCCGTTGATCTGCTGCAGGTCGTCGCGGGCCTCGAGGGCGTCGGCGCCGACCTTGCCGCCCGCCTCGCGCAGCTCGTCGAGCAGGCGCTTGCAGACCACGTCGCGGTCCCGCGTCTCGCGACGCGCGAGCACCAGCTCCTCGTCGCGCTCGTGCAGGCTCTCCTCGAGCTCCGCGGCGCGCGCCATGAGCTTCTCAACCTTCAGCTGGGTGGCCTTGGCCTGGTTGGAGACGGCGGCGAGCTGCTCTTTCTGGGCCTTGAGCTCGTCCTTGCGGGCGGCGACGTCGTCCTTGAGCTTGGCGACGCGCTCGTCGCGGGTCTGGATGCTCTTCTCGGCCTTGGCGAGGCGCGCTTCGAGCTTCTGGTGGTCCGCTTGCGCCGTGGCCAGCGCGGTCTCGAGCTCCTGGCGCGAGCGCGACTCGGCCGCACCCTGCTCGATCGCTGCCGCGCGCTCCTGTTCCAGCGCGCCGTGGCGCTGCTCCCACTCGGAGGTCGCGTCCGCCAGGCGCTGCTTCCATTCGGCCTTCGTCGCGGCCTCGCGCTCCTTCGCCTCGGCTTTCGTCGCGGCGAGCTGTTCCCTGGACTCGGCGATCGCCGTGGCGAGCTTCTGCTTGCCCGCGGCAATCGTCGCGGCCAGCTGCTGCTCCTTCTCGGTACTCGTCGCGGCGTGGAGCTGCTTCCACTCGTCGACCTCGGCGTCGCGCTCGGCGAGGCGGGTGACGAAGGGCTCGAGCTCCTCGACCCGCGCCTCGAGCGCGGCGACGCGCTCGTCGCGCTCGGCGAGACGGCGCGCGGCCTCGGCGCGCTCGGCTTCGAGCTCGGCGGAGGAGGACTCGCGCAGCGCGGACACGGTCTGCTCGGACGACGCGCGCGCCTCCTCGAGCTCCTGCTTGCGCTTCACGGCCAGGTCGTCGCCGCGCTCGCGCTCCTGCTCCAGCTCGGCCGTGAGCTCCTCGGTGCGCTGCCGCAACCGCGCGAGCTCCTCGGCGCGCTCGCGTCCCTCCGCGTTCGCGGCTTCCAGCTCCTCGCGCGTCGCGACCAGGGCCGCGCTGGCCTCGGCCTGCGCCTGCGCGTGCTCGTCGCGCAGCTCCTGCAGCGAGCTCTCCAGCGAGCCCCCGCGGCGCTTGGCGCCCTCGAGCGCGATGTCGAGCTCCGCGGCGCGGCCGGCCTCGCCCTCGAGCTCGGCCACGCGCAGCTCGAGCACGCCGATGCGCTCGTCGCGCTCGTGCAGGATCGCGGTCGAGGAGAGCTCGAGCTCCTCGAGCCGGCGCTCGCGATCCGCGAGCTCCTCTTGCGCGCCCTCGAGCTCGGACAGGCGTCCGCGCAGGTGGGCGATCTCCTGGTCCTTGCGCTCGCCGAGCGAGCGGTACTTGTCCTCCCAGGTGTCGAGCTGCTCGTTGCGCTTCTCGAGCAGCTCGGGGAACGGCTCGAGGCCGCGAAGCCGCTCTTCGAGGTGCGCGAGCTTCTCGTCCTTGCGCTTCAGGATCTCCTCGCGCTCCTCCTCGAGCTCGGCGATGCGCGCGTCGCGCTCCTCGGACTCGGCGCGCTCGAGGCGCAGGGCCTTGACCTGGCCGTCGAGGTCCTTGACGAGCACCTCGCGGTCGGAGAGCAGCTGGCGCAGGTTGGCCAGCTCGCTCGCGAGGGCCGTGCGCTGGCCGTCGAACTCCGCCAGCTCGCTCTGGGCGGTCCGCAGCCGATCGTCGAGCTCGCGGGACTCGGCCCGGAGGCCCTCGATGCCGCGGTTGCGCTCGGCGACCGTCGCCTCGAGCATCTTCGCGCGCTTCTCCGACTGCTCGAGCGCATCCTTGTATTGCGTCGTTCGCGTCGCGCCGTCCTCGACCCGACGCGTGAGCTCCGACATCTGGACCGCGTTCTGGTTCAGCGCCTCCTGGGCGTTGTCGAGGTCCTTCTGCAGGACCGTGAGCTTGCGCCCCCAGAGCTCGTCCTGGACCGCGCGATCGGTGCGCTTGGCCATGCTGCGGAGCCACCAACCCACACCCGCTCCGAGCATCCCGGAGCCGGTGAAAAGCATCGTCCAGCCGAGCGCATTCAGCTCCATCGCAGCATCCGATATTCGAACGCGCCCCGACGGAGACGGGGCGCTGGGCTCAAAGCTTCACCCCGCGAGTACGAGGTAGGAGAAGGTCCGTTGTAGCGACAGAACGGCCCGCCGCGCCAGCGAAAACCGGTCTGTGGAGAACCCGTGGAGAAGGCGTGGAGAGCCTCCGGACAAGCTCTCTCGGCGCGTGGAGCGACCGTGGAGTGCTCGCGGATGCGCACCAGCCGGGCACGCGTCCGGCACGCGCCCGGCACGCATCGGTCCCGCGTGTTCGCCGGCGTATGCTCGGAGGGATGCCCTCCTTCGTCACCGGGCTGGAGTCCGCCCTCGACGGCACGCGCCTGCCGCACGATCGCCTGCAGACCGTCCACGCCGGCCGGCCGCTCTGGGTGCGCTACGACCTCGATCGCATCCGGCGCGCCGTCGGGCCCGAGCAGATCGCGCGGCGCGAGCCGACGCTGTGGCGCTACGCCGAGCTGCTCCCCGTCGAGGACGTGGCCGCCGCGCCCAGCCTCGGGGAGGGCATGTCGCCGCTGCTCGCCTGCCCGCGCCTGGGCGCGCAGCTCGGACTCGACGACCTCTGGATCAAGGACGAGTCCCAGCTCCCGACCGGCAGCTTCAAGGCGCGGGGCCTCGTGATGGCCGTGGCGCGCGCGCGCGAGCTCGGCGTCCGGCGCCTGGCGATCCCCACGGCCGGCAACGCCGGCGGCGCACTGGCGGCCTACGCCGCGCGCGCCGGGCTCGAGGCCTGGGTCCTGATGCCCGCGGACACGCCCGTCGTGAACCGGGTCGAGGCCGCCGCGCTGGGCGCGCGCGTCTACCTCGTCGACGGCCTCATCAACGAGTGCGGCCGGCTCGTGCGGGAGGGGACCGAGGCCATGGGCTGGTTCGACTGCTCCACGCTCAAGGAGCCGTACCGCATCGAGGGCAAGAAGACCATGGGCCTCGAGCTCGCCGAGCAGCTCGGGTGGACGCTGCCCGACGTGATCCTCTACCCGACCGGCGGCGGCACGGGCCTGATCGGCATGTGGAAGGCCTTCCACGAGCTGCGCGAGCTGGGCTGGCTGCGCGACGAGAACATGCCCCGCATGATCGCGTGCCAGTCCTCCGGCTGCGCGCCGGTCGTGCGCGCCTTCGAGCGCGGCGAGCGCTTCTCCGAGGCTCCGGCCGGACCGCACACGGTCGCGAGCGGTCTGCGCGTCCCGACTCCGCTGGGCGACTTCATGATCCTCGACGCCGTGCGCGCCTCCGGCGGCGTCGCGCGCGCCGCGCGCGAGGAAGCGATCGCCGCCTGGACCCGACGGGCCTGCGCCGCCGAAGGCATCTCCGTCTGTCCCGAGACCGCGGCGTGCCTCGACGTGCTGGAGACGATGGTCGCGGCCGGCGAGGTCGCGCGCGACGAGCGCGTCGTGGTGTTCAACACCGGCGCGGCGCAGAAGTACGTCGAGGTGCTCGACGTCGAGCTGCCGCGCCTGCCGCGGCTCCCCGGCGCGACCGGCGCGACCGGCGATGCGACGGCGGCGGGGCCCGTGGACTGGGAGGCCCTGCGAGCGCCGCCGTGACCCTCCCTTGCCGGATCCCGCGTGCCCTCCTCGCGCGGATCGCGGGGTGCCCGCTGGCCGGCCCCCTCCCTCCGGGCGGACGGACCCCGGGCCTGGGAAGAGCCCTTCCTCGAGCAGACGCTGGCCGGGCTCGGGGCGACGTCGGTGTCGACCCACAACGGAGGAAGCGTGGCGCCGCCCTTCGGCAACCGCGACGAGCTCGGCGACCGCGTGGCCTTCGTAGCCCTGCGGGACGGATTCGAGACCGTGCTCTCGCCCGCGCGGGCCCGGGACGTGGAGGCGGCCGCGGGCGGTGACGGAACCTCGACGAGCCCCTTCGGGTCGCGGCGGGCAGTTCTTGCGGGCCTCGAACCGAAGAGGACCTCGCGCGCCCCGACCGGGGCCCTACAATCGGCGCGTCTCGATTCACCGCCGCGGGGCGGACAGGTCGCCGTCGCACGGCGGACAGGAGCACGTCGCAGATGAAGGATCCGAAGGAGACGGACGGCCGGCGCGGCTTCTCGCGCCGCGCGTTCCTGCAGGGCGCGGGCGGCGTGGCCGCCGCGTCCAGCTTCACCGAGGCGGTTCAGGCCGCGCAGGACCCCGATGCGAGCGGCGCGAGCGGCGGCTCCGGCGTCGAGCGCATGAGCGGCGCGACCGAGGTCGAGCTGCGCGTCAACGGCGCCGTTCAGAAGGTGCGCGTGGAACCGCGGACGACGCTCCTGAACGCGCTGCGCAACCACGCCGAGCCGCCCCTGACGGGCACCAAGCTCGTGTGCGGCGAGGGCGCCTGCGGAGCGTGCACGGTGCTCGTCGACGGCCGCGCGAGGTACTCCTGCATGATGCTCGCCGCCGACGCCGTCGGCCGCGAGGTCCGCACCGTCGAGGGGCTCGCGCAGGGCGACGAGCTGTCGACGGTCCAGGAGGCCTTCTGCGAGAAGGACGCGCTGATGTGCGGCTTCTGCACTCCGGGCTTCCTGATGTCCTCGACCGGGCTGCTCGAGCGGAAGCCCGACGCGACGCGCGCGGAGATCCAGCACGCGCTGTCGGGGAACTTCTGCCGCTGCGGCACGCAGCCGCACATCTTCGAGGCGGTGGCCGAGGCCGGTCGTCGCCTGCAGGGGGGTGGACGATGAGCCCCTCCCCGCGCTCCGGGCCGCGCGAGCCCCTGGGGGCCTCGGCCGGCGGACTGAAGGTCGCCAGGGTCGTCGACGGCCAGGTCGTCGACCAGCCCGCCGCGGAGGCGCCGCCCCCGCGCTGGCAGCCGCGCGAGGACATGCGCCTCGTCAACAACGACCTGCGCCGCGTCGACGGACCCGCCAAGGTCACCGGACGCGCGCGCTACGCGCACGACATGCGCCTGCCCGGGATGAAGTACGGGGCGCTCTTGCGCTGCCCGGTGCCCTCGGCGCGCTGCACCGTCGACGTCGCGCCGGCCCTGGCGCTCCCCGGCGTGCACCTCGCGCTCGCGATCGACGACGGCGAGACGCGCTTCCTCGGCCAGCCGGTCGCCGCGGTCGCGGCGGACACCCCCGAGCTCGCCGAGGACGCCCTGCGCGCCATCGTGGTCGAGGTCGAGGAGCTGCCGTGGTCGGTGACGCGCGAGCAGGCGCTGGCCGAGGGCGCGGCGCCGATCGCGCGCGACGGCAACGTGAGTGACCTGCGCACCGATGGCGACCAGGAGGCGGCCGAGGCCGCGCTGGCCGCGTGCGACGCGACCGTCGAGGCGACCTACGAGGTGCCGATCCAGCACCACGTGTGCCTCGAGACCCACGGCATGGTCGTCGACTACCGCGGTGGCGACGAGGCGACGATCTACCCGTCGACGCAGTGGACGCACGTCGTCCATCGCGAGGGGCTGCCCGAGCGCCTCGGCCTCGAGAACTCGCAGGTCGAGTCGATCGTCGAGTACATGGGCGGCGGATTCGGCTCCAAGTTCGGCTCGGGCATCGAGGGCCGCATGGCCACCGAGCTCTCGCGCGAGCTCGGCGCGCCGGTCCACATGATGCTGACGCGGCGCGACGAGTTCCTCTTCGGCGGGAACCGCTCCGGCACGCATCAGACCGTGCGCGCGGGCGCCGGCGCCGACGGCAAGCTGAAGGCGATGATCGCGCAGGTCGACAAGCTCGGCGGCGTCGGCCGCGGCTCCCACCCCGGCCTGCCGTACATCTACGACGTCGAGACCTCGTACCTCGAGCTGCGCTCGGTGCACACGAACCTCGACTCGAACCGGGCCATGCGCGCGCCCGGGCACCCGCAGGCCTCCTTCGCGATGGAGTCGACCGTCGACGCCCTCGCGCACGCGGTCGGCATCGACGGGCTCGACTTCCGCAAGCGGAACCTGTCGAGCCCGGTGCACCACCGCCAGCTCGACGCCGTCGCCGACGCCGTGGGCTGGGCGGACCACCCCAACAAGCTCGGACCGGACACGTCGGAGAGCGAGGTGAAGACCGGCATCGGCTTCGGCGTCTCGACGTGGGGCGTGCCCGGACGGCCCGTCTGCGTCGTGACCGTGCGCATCCACGCCGACGGCGCCGTCGAGGTGCTGTCGGGGACCCAGGACCTCGGCACGGGCACGCGCACGTACGTCGCGGCGATCGTGGCCGAGGAGTTCGCGCTGCCGCTCGACGGCGTCGAGGCCAAGATCGGGCACAGCTCCTACGGCGCCGCGAACGGGTCCGGCGGGAGCACGACGGTGCCCTGCCTGGCGCCGGCGGTGAAGAACGCGGCCCACAAGGCGCGCCTCGCGTTCCTGGCCAAGGTCGCCGAGCTGCTCGCCGCGGACCCGGCGCGTCTCGCGCTGCACAACGGGCAGATCATCAACCTCGACCGCGACGACGAGCGTCTCGGCTGGGCCGAGGCCTGCGCGGTGCTCGGTGCCGACGGCCTGACCGCCACCGGCGAGTGGGTGGCCGACCTCGCGGGCGCGGGCGTCCACGGCGCCCAGGCGGCGCGCGTGACGGTCGACACGCTGACGGGCGAGGTCAAGCTCGAGAAGCTCGCTTGCATGCAGGACTGCGGACTGCCGCTGAACCGCCTCGCGGTGCGCAGCCAGATCAACGGCGCG
>CAYGPA010000065.1:0-15829 GCA_964351535.1 uncultured Planctomycetaceae bacterium | reverse complement strand
CTTCACCCCTCCTCGACGGAGATCCAAGCCCGTGTTCGAGCCCCCGCGTTGCCCCCACAAGTCCTGTCCCCGCCACCTCGATCCTCGCCCCGGTTTCCACCACCGGCACGGCTTCTACCACCCCAAGTGTCGGCCGAGGCCCGTGCCGCGATTCCGCTGCCTCACCTGTCGTAGAAGCTTCTCGCGGCAGACCTTCCGCATGGACTACCGCGACCACCGGCCCGACCTGAACCCTCGGCTCCTGCAGCTCATGGCCTCGGGAATCGGGATCCGCCAATCCGCGCGTTTGCTGCGCCTGAGCTTGCGTTGCACCGAGCTCAAGTTCCGCAAGGTCGGCCGGCACCTCTGGCGCCTCAATCTCAACCTCCGCGCTCCCCTGCCTCCACAGTCACGCCTCCAGCTCGACGAGTTCGAGACCTACGAGGGGCGCCGCAACACGCGCCCCCTCAGCGTGCCGGTCCTGATCGAGGCCGAAACGCGGTTCGTCGTGTGGGCCGAGGCCGCGACGATTCGACCGCGCGGCAAGATGACCGCGGCTCGACGGAAAGCGCTCCAGGAGGACGAAAGACGCCTCGGAAAGCGCGTGGACCGATCTCGCAAGAGCCTGCGCCGAGCCCTGCGGCGCGCTGCCGCGATCACGAACGGGCTCGAGACCGTCCTGCTGCAGACCGACGAGAAGTCGAGCTACCCCGGACTGGCCGCGGAGGCGTTCGGAGCGCAGCGACTGGTCCACGAACAGACCCACAGCAAGCTGGCGAGGATGACCTGGAACCCGCTGTTCCCGATCAACCACACCGAAGCCATGGCTCGGGATCTCACGGGCCGGCTGAGGCGCGAGTCGTGGCTGGTGAGCAAGAAGAAGCGCTACCTGAATCTGGCGCTGGCGGTCTTCGCGGCGTACCGCAACTTCGTGCGGACTCGATTCAACTACGACGACGCCTCGCCGGCGCAAGTCCTCGGGCTCGTACCCCGGCGGCTCGGCTGGGGCGAGCTGCTCACGTGGAGGCAGGACTGGGGGATGGCGAGCCAGCATCCCTGCTGGCGTGGATCGGGGTACGTCAAGCTGGTCCAGGCTGCGTAGCCGCGCAGCCCCAGATACGAGGCTCGCTCAACCCCGGCCGAATCCCACACGGAACCCAGTCAGTTCGGAAGCCCAACCTGCCGGGGGACCTCCTGGCGAATGTCCCGGGGGCGCCGCAGGCACCGGACGCACGGTTGGAGGCTCGCGGCGCCGTCGGGTTTCCCGGTCGCCGTCGCGGTTTCGTTCGAGTTCGTGGTGCCGCGAGCAGCTCCGGGCCAGAATCCCGGTTCACCCCCCCACCGACGCCCCGCTCTCGCCCTCCCCCCCCCATGATCCTCGCGCTCGCGCTGGCGCTCGCGCCGCTTCCCGCTGGGACCTCGAGCCAGCAAGTTCCCGATGCCGCGAGCACGGACGAGCTCACGCGCCCCAACGTCCTGCTCCTGGTCGCCGACGACGTCGGAGTGGACCTCGTCGCAGCCTATGGCGAGTCTCCGACGCCGCCCTGCACGCCGAACATCGACCGCCTGGCGGCGACGGGCGTCCTGTTCCGGAACGCGTGGACGAACCCCGTCTGTTCCCCGACGCGCGCGCAGATCCTGACCGGACGCCACGGCTTCCGCACCGGCATCGGACGCACCGTGGGCGACCTCGTCGACGGCACCGGGCTCGACCTCGAAGAGGACCTGCTGCCCGAGGTGCTGCCGGGGTACGCGACGGCGGCGATCGGCAAGTGGCACCTCGGCGACGCGGCGCAGGGACCGCTGCATCCGAACGAGAGCGGATTCGAGCGCTTCGCGGGATCGCTGTCGAACCTGCAGGGAAGCGGAACGGGCTACACGAACTGGACCAAGACGATCGACGGCCTGCAGGTTCCGTCGAGTGTCTACGCGACGGAGGACACGGTCGACGAGGCCCTGCTCGCCACCTCGTCGCTGCCGGAGCCGTGGATGATCCTCGTGGCGTTCAACGCCTGCCACACGCCCATCCACGACCCGCCGCCCCACCTCTGCGCCGCGCCCGCGCCGTGTGCCGACGCCTGGTGCGGCAACGTCTCTCCGGAGCGCCCCACGCCGGAGCGCGTGCGGGCCATGATGGAGGTGCTCGACGCCCAGCTCGGCCGCCTGCTGGAGGGCATCGCCGACGCGCAGCGGGACACGGTCGTGATCTTCCTCGGAGACAACGGCACCGACGGGGAGGCCGTCGAGCCGCCGTTCGACCCGCTGCGCGCCAAGGGCACGCTGTACCAGGCGGGGATCCGCGTTCCGCTCATCGTCTCGGGACCCGACACGGTCGTGGGAGAGTGCCAGGCGCTCGTCACGGCCACCGACGTGTTCGCCACGGTGACGGAGCTGGCCGGATTCGGGTTCGGCGCCGAGGACTCGATCTCGCTGGCACCTTACCTGGCGGAACCGGAGCTCCCGTCGCTGCGCGACTACGCCTATGCCGAGTGGTTCACGCCGAACCACCCCTCGGGTCCTCCCGAACAGCACCGACGGGCGGTCCGCGATCGCAGGTTCAAGCTGATCCGGCGCATCGGGCAGGTCGACGAGCTGTACGATCTGCTGACGGACCCGCTCGAGCTCGTGGACCTCCACCCGAGTCTGGTACCCGGCACGCGGCTCCACGACCGCTACCTCGAGCTCGACGCACGGCTCGACGCCCTGGGCGGGCCCTTCACGAAGTGACGCCTTGGACAACGCCCTGCTCGCCGATCTGATCGTCGTCGCCCATCTGGTCTACGTCGGATTCGTGGCGCTCGGCTTCGTCGCGATCCTCGCGGGCGGAGCGCTCGGATGGCGCTGGGTGCGGCGCTACGGGTTTCGCATCCCTCACATGGTCTGCACGCTGATCGTGGCCGCCGAGGCCGTGCTCGGGATCGTCTGCCCGCTGACCGAGTGGGAGGCCGAGCTGCGCCGCAGCGCGGGGCAGACGCCGGAGGAGCTCTCCTTCGTCGCACGCCTGGTGCGCGACGTGCTGTTCTACGAGGCTCCCCAGTGGGTCTTCACCGCCTCCTACGTGGCGTTCGCCGCGCTGGTCCTCTTCACCTGGTTCGGGATCCCGGCGCGGCGCAGACCGCGCGGCCCCGATCCCGTATCCTGAGCGCCTCGCACCGTTCGCCAGCTCCCCCACTCGCAGGCAAGCCATGAAGCCGTCTCGACTCGTCCCCGCCCTCGCCCTCGCCCTGTTCGCCGCCGCGTGCGCCTCGACCCCGACCCTCCCGCCCGCGGAGATCGTCGGCGAGGAGCTCCTGCCGCAGGAGATCGTCGCGTTCGCGTCCGTCGACGCCGAGCCCGAGCCCTACTTCGAGCGCACCGTCCTCGTCGAGGCCACGGCCACCGCCGTGTGCCAGGCCGCGGGCTGCTGGATGCAGATCGAGGACCAGGGGCGCACCGCGATGGTGCGCTGGGAGACGGGCTGCGGCGGCAAGTACGCCTTCCCGCCGGAGATCGCCGGACAGCGCGTCGTGATCCAGGGTTCGGTGTACCCGGTGACGCTGTCCGACGAGGACCTCGAGCACCTGCAGGCCGAAGCCGGCGAGGACATCGAGATCCGCCGCGAGGGCTACGAGTTCAACGCGTCGTCCGTGCTCGTGCTCGAACAGCCCGCCGGCTGACGAAAAAGGACGCGCCGGCCTGCCCGGCGCGTCCCGTGGCCTCGCGCCGACGTCGCGGTCACACCTCGAGCGGGCCCTCCGGCCCCTTCCACTGCACGTGGTAGATGTCCCGGCGCCGGTCGTTCCAGTTCTGCACGGAGCCCGCCAGCCGGTGGCGGCGCAGCAGCTCGATGTCCACGTCGTGAATCACGAGATTCTCGATGTTCGGCGTGCACTCCGCGGCGATGCCGTCGCGTGAGAACGAGATGTCCGCGGGCGTGAAGATCCCGGACTGCGCGTAGTGGATGTCCGCGTTGTCCACGAACGGGAGGTTTCCGACGCAGCCCGAGACGACCGTGTAGACGTGGTTCTCGACGCACCGCGCCTGAGCGCAGTACCGGATGCGCAGGTACCCGTGCCGGTTGTCCGTGTTGAACGGGACGAAGAAGATCTGGGCCCCCTTGGCCGCCGCGATGCGGGCGAGCTCCGGGAACTCGATGTCGTAGCAGATCAGGATCGCGATCTTGCCGCGGTCCGTGGAGAACACGTTCATCTCGTGCCCGGGCTGCACACCCCACCAGCGGCGCTCGCTGGGCGTGATGTGGAGCTTGTACTGGCGCTCGATCGTCCCGTCGCGGCGGAAGAGGTAGGCGATGTTGTAGAGCTTGTCGCCCTCGATCGCGAACTGCGAGCCGCCGATCACGTTCAGGTTGTACTTCACGGCGAGGTGCGTGAAGAAGTCCAGGTACTGCGGCGTGAAGTCCGCCAGCTTGCGGGCGGCGTCCGACGGACTCTTCGTGTCGGTGAACGACAGCAGCTGGGTCGTCAGCAGCTCGGGAAACAGCACGAAGTCGCTCTTGTACTCCGACGCCGTGTCGGCGAAGTACTCGCACTGCTGCGTGAACTCCTCGAAGTTCTCGAGGTGGCGCATCTGGTACTGCACCGAGCAGATGCGCACCATCGAGACGCGCTGGTAGCTGCGCGAGACCTTGGGCTCGTGGTCCAGGTTGGTCCACTCGAGGAACGTCGCCCAGCCCCGTGAGTCACTGTCCGACGGAAAGTAGTCGGGGATCAGGCGCTTCAGCACGAAGCCGTTGCTGAGCTGGGTCGTCAGCACGGGGTCGTACAGGATCTTGTCGATGACCTTCTGCGCGTACTCGCGCGCGGACATCTCGTCGGCGTGCTTCCCGTAGCCGGGGATGCGGCCGCCGACGATGCTGCGCGCCACGTTGAGACGCTTGGCCACCTCGCGCCGTTCGGTGTAGAGCCGGCGCGCGAGCTTCAGGCCGCGGTACTCGGGATGCACCATGATCTCGATGCCGTAGAGGGTGTCGCCCTCCGGATCGTGGTTGCGGATGTACCCGGAGTCGGAGATCTCGCGCCAGTTGTGCCAGTCCGAGTACATCTCGAAGTCGACGATCAGCGAGCTGGCCGAGGCGACCAGGCGACCGTCGACCTCGATGGCGAACTGTCCCTCGGGGAAGTGCGTGATCTGACTCTCGATCTGATCGCGCTCCCAGTTCGACATCCCGGGGAAGCAGAGCTTCTGGAGCTCGATCAGGTCGTCGTAGTCCTCGACCTTCAGCGGGCGCAGGCGGACGTGGGTTTCGAAGTCCTCGAGACGGATCTTGGGTTCACCGTCGGACATGGCGGACTCGCGTGGGGGTTGGCTCGCGCGAAGGCGGGCTCTGGATGCGAGGAACGTCGAGGCCGGCGGCCTCGTGGGCGCGGATTCTCCGCCTCAGGCGGCGGCGCGGTCAATGACCATGAGCGGTTCCCTTCGCGGCGCCGCGATCTTCGCCGTTCTCCGCCGACGGCCCGCGAGTCGCGCGCGGCAGCAGGATCAGGGCGCAGAGCGACACTCCCGCCAGTCCGGCGAAGGCCGCCGGATAGCCGAAGCGCGACGCCAGGCTCCCGGCGGCCGCCGCGGACCAGGACTCGCACAGGTTGGTCATCCCCATGTACGCCGTGAACATCGTCGAACCGATGGCCGCGGGCGAGGCGTCCATGAACAGCGCGTAGCTGACCGCCGTGAACCCGCCGATCGCGAAGTAGACGCCCGCGAGGCCGCCGAACAGCGCCCCCGGGTGCGCCTCGAGCCGTGCCAGCGCGGCCACCAGGGCGACGAGGAGAGCCAGCGCGAGGGAGCAGATCACGAGCCCGCGGATCTTGCCGAGACGCCGCGCCAGCCGCGCGCCGACGAACCCGCCGAACAGGGGCGCCAGCCACGCGGGAGCCGCATAGAAGACCGCGAGCTGCGACTCGCTCGCCCCCTGGTCGAGCACGAACGGACCCAGCAGCGCTCCCAGCCCCTCGAACCCCGCGCCTCCGAGGAGCGCGAACCCCGCGAGCCGCCACGTGCGGCGCGACGCGAGGACGCCGCCGAGCCCCGCGAGCAACTCGCGGGCGCGCGCCCGCGTGGGCGCAGGCGCGGGTCGAGGTCGGTAGCAAGCGGCGAGGAGCGTTCCGGCCACGAGGATCAGCGCGAACAGCGCGGCCAGGACGACGTCGGCGGCGCGCTCGCCGCCGCGCGCGAGGACCCAGACGGCCCCGGCGCCGAACAGCGCCCGGCCCGACAGCATCCCGGCGTTCATGGCGGCGTTCAGCCTGCCGCGCTCCGCGGCCGTCGTGCTGCGCACCGCCAGCGCGTCGATGGCGACGTCCTGGGTCGCCGCGGCCGCGGCGTGCAGGAGCAGCCACGGGACGAGCCCGGAGGGCTCCGCGTCGCCGAACAGGAGCGGCAGCAGGCTCGCCGCCATCACGAACTGCGCCGCGACGATCCAGCCGCGCTCGGTCCAGCGCGGTCCGCGCCCGAGGTCGACGAGCGGTCCGATCACGACCTTCGCCGACCAGGGCAGAGCGAGGAGGGCGAGCAGCGCCCCGATCGCCTCCACGTCGCGACCCGCGCGCCGCAGCAGGACGGGCAGCGTCCACCACAGGAACCCGATGGGCGCGCCCTCGAGGAAGTAGAGACCCGCGAAGAGCCAGGCCCGCCTCGACGGGCCGGCCAGCAGGTCGACGCGCCGCGCGACGCTCAAGGACCGCGTTCCCGCTGCCGGCGCAGTTCGCCCTCGACGCGCGTCAGGCGCAGGCGCAAGCGGCGCAGCGAGGCGTCGACGACGGCCATCGTGGCGCCGGCGAGGAACAGCGCGAAGAACATCGCGACGTCGATCGAGTCGCCGGAGACCAGGACCCCCAGCAGGCCGAGCAGGCCCGCGGCGAGCGCGGCGACGGTCAGCAGTTCGACGCGGACTCTCCGCTTCTTCATCCGGTCGAGGGTAGGCGCCCCCTCGCGCGTCCGCAAACCGGGCGCGCCCGGTGCGGGGTGTCCCCGGTGCCGAGCGTCCTCGGAGGCCGCGCCACGGCCGGAACGGACGTCCCCGGGCTGGCGGTCCGGGCGCGGCAGAGCATACTGGGCGGCATGACCGACGACATGGCCAGCCGGACCAGCAAGCCGCGCAAGAACCCGCGCAAGAAGCCCGAGATCACGCGCTGGAAGCGCATGCTGCTGATCGGGGCGATGGCGTTCGTCGCGCTCGGGATCGGTCTGCGCGTGGCCGGGCGGGCGGACGAGGGCGCGACCTCCGAGACGTCCACGGCCCCGGCGAACGGACCCGCGACGCCCGGAGCGACCGTTCCGGGCGCCGGCGGGGAACCGAGCGGGTCCACGGGGCTCGAGGGTGCGGCGAACTCGCTGGTCGAGGACGGTCAGTCGCTGACCGGAAAGAGCCCGGCGGCGCAGTCCCCGGCACCGGCTTCCGAGGAGGACTCGGGCTGGTCGCCGTTCTTCCTGCGCAACGGCTTCAGCTTCCTCGTCGCCTTCGCCATCGGCTTCGCCGCGCGCGTCTGGCTCAAGATCACGATGATGGTGCTCGGGACGATCCTGATCGGCGTCTTCGCGCTGTCCTACTTCGGCGTGCTGGAGGTCGACTGGTCGACCATGGGCAAGGTGTGGGACGGGATCGCGGGCCGCATCGGCGAGGAGATGAAGGACTTCAAGGGCTTCGTGACGGGCAGCCTCCCGCAGACCGGGATGGGAACGCTGGGCCTGATCGCCGGCTTCAAGATGCGCTGAGGTCCGGAGGTCCTTCAGTTCGCGTGCCGTCGCACGTAGTCGCGCGCGAGCTGCTCGTACTCCGGCGTGCGCATCCCGATCCGCAGGGCCTCCTGGACCGCGACCTCGACGTCGACGCCGTCCTCGAGGACGCGCCGAGCGATCCAGATCGGCCCGACGCGGTTCGCGGACGAGCAGTGCAGCAGCACGGGCCCGCGCGCGTCGTCCAGCGCCTCGAGCGCGGACGCGAAGACCTCGTCGGAGAGTTCCGCGGGGGATCCGAAGCCCGGGTTCGAGTAGGTCATCCCGAGGTTCAGGGCGAGGCGGCGCTCGTCGAACTCGAGCGGCTCGGTCGGCGCGCGCAGGTTGACCACGGCGCGCACCCCGGCCGCGCGGGCGGCCTCGAGGTCGGACGGCGTCGGCTGGCTCGCGAGCCATACGTCGCCGAAGGCGTGGACGCGCTGGATCGAGCCGAGCGAAGCCGACTCGAGGACCGGGGGCTCGGCCGTCCGACAGGCGAGAGGCAGCAGCAGCAGCAGGGCGAGCAGGCTCTTGTGGCGCAGGGACATCACGTCGCTCCAGGGGAACGGGGTTCAGCCTTCCCAGAGGGTCGAGAGGCAGTGTTCGACCAGGTCGTTCGAGGACACGATGCCACAGAGGCGGCCCTTCTCGAGGACCGGGAGCCCGCTGATTCGATGGCGCAGGACCAGGTCGACCGCCTGGGTCGTCGGCTCGACGGAGGCGATCGTCACGACGTCGCGCGTCATCGCGTCGAGCACGGGGCGCTGCAGCGTGGCGCGCGCGCCGAGCTCGCGGCAGAGATCGCGGTCGGAGAGCATGCCGAGCAGCTCACCGCCCGGGTCGACCACGGGCAGGTGCCGGAAGCCCTCGGTCCGCACGATCGTCAGGGCCGTCTCGAGCAGCACGTCGGGCTCCACGGTCCGCGGTTCGGACGTCTGGAGCCGACCGATGGCCGGGTCGTGGTCGCCGGAGAGCTTCCCGCCCCGGCTGGCCTCCAGGAAGGTGCGCAGCAGGTCGGTCTCGGTCAGCATCCCGACGAGTCGACCGTCGGCGTCGACCACCGGCAGGCAGCCCAGCTTGCGCACGCTCATCTCGACCGAGGCGGTGACGAGCGTGTCCTCGGGCGCGGCCGTCGCGACGGGCGAGTGCATGACGTCGGCCAGAGTCCGTCCGCGCGCACCGGCGTCCGCGCCGCCGGTCGCGGCGAGGAGATCGCGGTCGGAGACGACCCCGACCACGCGGCCGCCGTCGACGACCGGAACGTGGCGAATGCGCTCCGCCGCGAGCAGGGCCAGGGCTTCCTCGAGAGCGGCGCTCGGCGCGAGCGACCGCGGTCGAGGCGTCATCACGTCTGCAACCTTCATCGGGCTTGTCCTCGGAGTTTACGGCTCAACGCGCCGCGAGTTGGGAGTGCGGCATTCTAGCTCCCGGAAGCCACGGGACCCGCGCGTCCGCAGAGGTTCCAGCGTGCACTGCGCTCAACGTCGTACGCGCGCGTTCCGCGGCCGTCGCAGTCCTTCGCCGAGGGAGCGAGCACCCTACGCGCTGCGGCGTAGCGCGCTCGGGTCGTGCGGAGGGCTAGCATGGTCGCTACCCCCGTGGAGGTACGCACCATGAATGTCCTCGAGCTCATGACCCGAAGTCCGATCACGGTGCCGCCCGAGGCGACCGTCGACCACGCCATGGATCTGATGGACGAGCACGACGTGCGCCACCTGCCCGTCGTGCACGGCAACCGGCTGGCCGGTGTCCTGTCGGATCGCGACCTCCTGGAGGCCACGGGCTGGCTCGCGCCGCGACAGCGCGAGGTGCTCGAGGCCGACGTCGTCAACGTGGCGCAGTGCATGCACGCGGCCGTCAGCGTCGACGAGGAGGACGAGCTCACCTCCGCGCTGGAGCACTTCGTCGAGAGACGCGTGGGCTGCCTGCCCATCCTGCGCGGAGACGAGCTGGTCGGCGTGATGACCGACGTCGACATCATGGGGGCCTACGCGCAGGCCTGCCGTTCGGGCCGCATCCCGGCCGAGGAGGACACCCCCATCTCCGACCACATGACGCCCGCGCCGCGCACGATCGAACCCGACGCGAGCGGCGACGAGGCCCACGAGCTGCTGCGCGAGCTCGGTGTCCGGCACCTGCCGGTCGTGGAGAAGGGGAAGCTCGTCGGCATCCTCTCGGACCGCGACGTGCGCCGCGCGATGGGTCGCGGGCGCCTCGAGCTGAGCCTCGTGCGCGAGCTGATGTCCCCCTCTCCACGCACCGCACCCCCCGACCGCGGACTCTCCTCGGTCGCCACGATCCTGCGCGACGAACGCATCAGCGCGCTGCCGATCGTCGACCACCGCGGGCTCGAGGGCATCGCGACGTCCCTCGACGTCACGGTCGCCTGCGCGCGCGCCCTGCAGCAGCTCGGCTGACGGCAGCGGCCGCGCGTCGCGCGCGGGCCCTGCCGCCTCGTGCGCCGCGCGTGCGCCGGCGCTACCGTGGCCGCGCTGCACGCGCGAACCACCGGCGAGAGTACGCCGCGGCGCCCGCGCGGAAGCGGTCCGACGGTCCTGGCGTTCGGCGGCAACGCGCTGCTGCCCGATCCGTTCCAGCCCGAGGAGCAGGAGCGACACGCGCGCGAGCTGGCGCGCGTCGTGGCGCACCTGCTCGAGCGCTCGTCGGGGCTGGTCCTCGTGCACGGCAACGGCCCGCAGGTGGGCATGATCCTGCTGCGCGTCGAGGCCGCGCGCGAGCGCCTGCCCGTCGAGCCCCTGGACGTGCTGGTCGCCGAGACGCAGGGCAGCATCGGCTACCTGCTCTCCCGTTCGCTGCGCAACGCGCTGGTGGGGAGCGACCCGCCGGTCGAGGTCTCCTGCGTCCTGACCCAGGTGCTCGTGAACCGCGACGATCCCGCCTTCGAGCGGCCGACCAAGCCCGTCGGCCCCGGCTACCCGGAGGACGTCGCCAGGCGCCTGCGCTCCGAGCGCGGCTGGCACATGGTCGCCGAGAAGGGTCGCGGCTGGCGGCGCGTCGTGCCTTCCCCCGAACCGCACGGGGTCGTCGAGCTCGGCGCCATCGCCGAGGCCGCGCGCGCCGGGCACGTCGTGGTGGCCGGCGGCGGCGGCGGCATCCCGGTGTACGCGGACCGCGACAAGGGGCTGGTCGGAGTGGAAGCCGTCATCGACAAGGACCGCACCGCCGCGATGCTGGCGATCGCCCTCGATGCGTGCCGCTTCGTGATCCTCACCGAGGTGCCGCACGTCGCGAGCGACTTCGGCACGCCGAAGGAAGCGCGCATCGAACGTATCGGTGCCGGCGAGGCTCAGCGCCTGGTCGACGCGGGCGTGTTCCCCGCGGGCAGCATGGGACCCAAGGTCGAGGCCGCTGCGCGCTTCGCGTTCACCGCGCGCGCCGACGCGATCATCACCGACACCGCGAGCCTGGAAGAAGCCCTGGCGGGTCGGGCGGGGACGAGGGTCCTCCCGGACGGACCGGGTGCCGGGGACGGCGGGGCCTTCACGGCAGGAGCCGCAGCTCCTGCCAGATGCTGATCGACTTCTGCGCCCCCTGGTCGCCGGCTGCGCCGTTCCAGATCGCCACGGAGACCTGGACGGGTTCGGGGCCGCGGAACGCGAAGTCCTGCTCGGTCGGCGCCGCGAGCGAGCGGACGAAGATGACGTCCCAGCCGTCGGCGGTCGAGGTCGGATGGACGGACAGGCCGCCGGATCGGCTCTCCGCGCCGCGCGCGTTCTCGACGCCCTGCGCGGTCTTCTCGTCGCCGCGCACGGCCACGGGCGGAACGCCCTCGAACGGACGATAGACCGGCCCGTCGAGCACGACCTCGCCGTACACCGGATCGACGGCGCGGTGCGGCCCGCCCTCGACCAGGTCGAGCGCGCCGGCGACGTCGCCGATGCGCGCCGACTTCCAGTGCCACAGGTTCGTGGGATGGTCGGGGGATCCCATCCCGAAGAGCGGCGGGCGCGGCTGCGAGGAGAGCTGCAGCGCGGCCGCGTCGGTGGCCAGCAGGTCTCCGAGCAGCTGGGACTCGCGCGTGTCGTCGGCCCAGCGCAGGCGGATCGCGATCGAGCTGCCGTCGTGCAGCGCCGCGAGGCGCGCGACGAAGATCGACTCGCTGCGCCAGCGCAGCGGCGCGAGCCTCACGTCGATCTCCATGGCGTCGCGCCAGCGCGAGTCCTCCGGATCCGTCGGCACGGGGAACGCCACGCGCCGCACGGAGAGGTCCTGCCGATCGAGCACGTAGCGCGAGGTCGAGCCGCCAGGGATCAGGCTCTGGACGTAGTTCACGAGGTCCGCGAGCTCGTCACTCTCCAGGTCGAGGGCGGGCATCACCGTCCCGGGCAGGCCGCAGCGAATCCGCCACGCGAGCTCGTCGTGCGCCGCGCCGCCGCGCAGGAACCCCGCCGTGAAGTCGCGCGCCTCGGGCACGGCCTCGGTTCCGGATCCCGTGCGACCGTGGCAGGCGGCGCAGTTCCGCGCGTAGACCGCCTCTCCCCGCGCCAGGCTCTCGGCGTTCACGCTCACCGGCTCGATCAGCGGCAGCATCGCGCCGGGGTCCATGCGGCGCTCGGCGTTCTCGCGCGCCTCTTCGGGCTCGGCGCCGGCGGCGATCGCGTCCGCGGCCAGCCCCTCGACGGCCAGGCGTCGCACGTGCGTCGCGAGGACCTCGAGGTCCTCGTCCTCGAGCCAGCCCCAGGCCGGCATCGCCGAGCCGGGCATCCCGCGCTGCAGCGTCGCCACGAGGTCGCGCTGCGCCGGAACTCGCCGGTCCGTGCTGACCAGGCGGAAGGCGCCGGTTCCGAAGTCGCGCGCGGCCGGCTGCAGGAACGCCGCCGCCGGGCCGTCGCCGCGCCCCTCCGGACCGTGGCACACCGCGCAGTGCATCCCGTAGAGCTCCGCTCCGCGCGTCCGGGACGCAGCGTCCAGAGCGGGATCGGTGCGGGGCTCCGCATCGGGTGCCGGCGCACCGCAGGAGGCCGCGAGAGTCAGGGCGAGGCAGACGGCGAGTGCGCGGAGCAGCGTGCTGGTCATGGGCGCGATTCGGAAATCGGGTGGACGCGGATGGCAGGAGCGCAGTTTGCCGTCTCCCGCGACGGCATGCTCGCATTTGTCGGCGCGTCCTGCATCCTCGTCCCACCTGCCCTGCGCACCCCGGCGTAGCGCTCGTCGGCTTCGGCGCGTAGAGCCGAACTCGACTCCCGCGCGGCCGCCCGTTCGGCTGGGCTTTACGCACGTCGAGCCGTCCGGAAGAATGCCCGCCTCCATGTCCGACGCAGTTCGACCCCGGGGAGCGCCGCGGGCGTGGATCGCAGCGACCGTTGCGGCCCTCGCGGTCCTCGTCGTAACCTTCGGCTACCGGCAGATCGACAGCCCCGACGTCGGATTACAGCTCTCCCTGGGCCGCTGGATCGTCGCCGCGCGCGCCATCCCGCGCGTCGACCCGCTGACGTACACGCTGCAGCACCGGCCGTACGTCGACCTGCAGTGGCTGTACCAGATCGTGCTGTGGGCCTCGTACTCGGCCGGCGGCACGTTCGGCGTCGCGACGCTGAACACGCTCGGCACGCTGCTCGCGCTGGGGATCGCGCTGGGGCGCAGTCGACTGCGGGACGGGCGGCTCGGGGTGTCGGCGCTCTTCGTCGCGGTGCTCTTCGTGCTCGGCAGCGACGCCGAGATCCGCCCGCACGTCTTCTCGTGGATCTACCTCGGGACCGTGCTGCTCGTCCTCGAGGCGTGGACGCGCGGCGCGCGGCGCGCGGTCTGGTGGCTGCCGGTGCTGATCGCGCTGTGGACCAACACGCACTCGCTGTACCCGCTCGGGATCGCCGCGATCGGCGCCTACTGCCTCGTGGAGCTCTTCAAGGGCCGCGCGGCTTCGCCGAGCCTGATCGCCGCCGGCGCGCTGTCGGTTGCGGCGTGCCTCGTGAACCCGTACGGACTGCAGGGCATCCTGTTCCCGATCGAGCAGCTCGGCATGCTGCAGCCCGGCAGCGTGTTCAAGGGGGACACGGGCATCACGGAGTTCGCGTCGCCGTTCGACATGACCTCGTACACGGCGAACCGCGCGCTGGTGATCTACCAGCCGACGCTCTTCATGCAGCTCCTGGCCGTGACGGCGATCGCCGCCTTCGCGGCCGCGTGGAAGCGCGTCACGGTCGCCGAGCGCATCGTCTTCGTGCTGTTCGCCTACGTCTTCTGGCGCGCGCAGAAGAACCACGGCTACTTCGCGCTGGCCACGCTGCCGACGCTGGCGGTCGGCTACCGGCGCCTGGCGGAGCTCGCGCGCCTGCCGCGCCTGCCCGCGGCGCGGCCGCTGGCCTGCGCCGCGCTGGTTCTCGCCTGCGCCGTCGTCTCCCTGCAGGTGAAGACGAACTGGTTCTACGCGAACACGCGCCTGCCGACGCGCTTCGGACATCGCTTCAACGGCGACTTCCTGCCCGTCGGCGCGGCGCAGTTCCTGAACCGCGACGACGTGCCCGCGGGGAACATGCTGAACATGTTCAACGAGGGCGGCTTCCTGGGCTTCGCCACGCAGCGCCCGGTGTTCATCGACGGGCGCGCGGAGCTGACCGGGCCGGAGTTCTTCGAGCGCTACCAGTACCTCGAGGACCCGGCCCTCCTCGCCCCCGCGCTCGACGAGTTCGCGATCGACTTCGCCGTCTTCCCGATCGGCGAGGCCCCGACGTGGTGGACGTGGTTCCGCGAGAGCGAGGACTGGCGCCTGGTGTTCGTGGACGACCGCAACCTGATCTTCTTCCGCGCGGGCTTCGCGCCGCACGTGCCCCCCACGACGATCGGCGAGGACGCGCGCACGGCCTCGCTGCTCGAACGCGAACGCGCGCTGAACGCCGCGATCGAGCGCCGACCTCCCGGCTTCCTGTCGACGCTGTTCGACGCGCACTACTACCCCATGGCGGAGATGCGCCGCTGCATCTTCCACTGGAGCCAGGAGGACCACCGCGCCGCCCTCGCCGCGGGCCTCGAGGCCTGCGAACGCGGCACGATCGACTCCGCCGACGTACTGCTCGCGGTCGGCAACGTGCTGTGGTCGATGGACCTGCGCGGCCCGGCCCGCCGCTGCCTGCAGGCCGTACTGGACAAGGGCGGCGTGCTGAACCAGCCGGAGTCGGTCGAACGCGCGATCCGCGCGCGACTCGAGACGCCGGACGTGCCCGCTCGCGCCGGCTCCTGAAGCGGCTCGGGAAGCCGGCGCCGAGGCTCACGGACCGACGAGGAACCGCGCGCCGTTCGTGAGGCCGTCGCCGAACCCCGAAGGGTCGGCGGGGTCGCGGAAGATCCACTGCAGATGCGTCACGGCCCCGGCCGTCAACCCCGGATCGACGCCACTCTGGATCCGCACGTTGAAGTTCCGAAGCAACACGCCGTCGCACGGCGGCAAGCCCGCGGACTTCGCCGCTGCGGGCGCCTGCCAGCGGCGGATCGGCGCCTTGACGCAGAGCTTGCCGCCGTGGAAGTCGAGGTCGGACGACGCCGAGCCGTACACGACGAATCCCGTCGTCGCGGCATCGACGCCACGCGCCTCGACGAAGAACGGCGCCGCGGACGTCGCGCTCGGAACACCCTCCATGCGAACGAACGGGAGGCAGCCCGCGGAGGTCGGCTTGCTCGTGCAGTAGGGCCGCAGTTCGGGGTGATGCGGCGCGCAGGCGTCCACGAGCTGGGCGATGCCGGAGGAAGCCGTCGCACCGATCGCCTGGAAGTCGCCGCCGACCCAGAGCGAGCGCTCGTCGCCGATGCGCAGCGAGGCCAGGGCGCCGACGAACTCGCCGTCGAAGGCCTCGGCCGGCCGCTGCCACGTCGCTCCGTCGAACCACGCGAACTCGGGCCCGTCGCCCGAGACGTAGAGCGCCGGCGCCTGCGTCGCGTCGGGCCAGTGCTCGACGATCGAACGAATCGGTCCCGTCGGCGCGCCGACGCCGCCCAGCGGCGCCCAGCTCGAGCCGTCCCAGCGCGCGAGGTTCAGCGCGTCCGCGCCGCCGAGACGGTCGAAGCTCCCCCCCGCGACGAGCACGGGCGGAGCACCGGACCCGTCGTTCCACGTCGCGAGCGCGCGCACGGTCTCGCCGGCGTTGTCGGTCGCGGGGTAGGACCAGCTCGCCCCGTCCCAGCGCGC
>CAYGPA010000064.1:0-15890 GCA_964351535.1 uncultured Planctomycetaceae bacterium | reverse complement strand
GGTCGGCACGCTCGTGATCGCCGTCATCGACGCGAGCACCGAAGAGCTCGTGTGGCGCGCCAGCGGCACCGACACGGTCAACTCCGACCCCGAGCGCACGGCCGAGCGCATCCAGGATGTGATCGAGAAAGCGTTCCACGTGTTCCCGCCCGTGAAATAGCGCCGCGCGCGTTTCGAGGACATGCGCGGACTTCTCACCTGGCTCGGCTGGGTCCTCCTCTCGTTCAGCGCCGCCTTCATCGGCGCCGCGCCGCCGCCGGGCGACTGGTACCAGGCCCTCGCCAAGCCGGATTGGACTCCGCCCGGCTGGGTCTTCCCCGTCGTCTGGACGACGCTCTACGTGCTGATGGGAACCGCCGCCTGGATCGTCTGGCGCAAGGGGAAGGAGAGGTCCGGCACGCGCGGCGCGCTCTCGCTGTTCCTCCTCCAGCTCGCCCTCAACGCCGCATGGACGCCGACCTTCTTCGGCGCGCACCGGATCTTCCCGGCGCTGCTGGTCCTCGCGGCGCTGTGGCTCGCGATCCTCGCGACGATGCTGGCGTTCCGCAAGGCGAGCGTGCCCGCCGCGCTGCTCCTCGCGCCGTACCTCGTGTGGGTGTCGATCGCGACGGTCCTGAACTTCCAGATCTGGCGACTGAACGCGTAGCGCCGCAGGGGCGCGCCTCGAGTTCAAGCCGGTCGCGGCCTGCCGCCCTCGCCGACCAGCTCCATCCGCGAGGTGGGCGGCGCCAGCTGGATTCCGGCGGCTTCGAAGCGGCGGACGAGGTCGAGGTTGAACCGCTGAGCGAACTCGAGGGACGCCCAGTAGTCGGGCGGTGCGTACCAGTAGCAGACGAGGAGGCTGAAGGAGTCGTCGTTGAACTCGTCGAAGAAGACTCGCGCCGGCTTGCCTTCGGGCATGCCCTCGTGGTCCCGCAAGAGCTCGCGGACGATCTCCACGGCCTCCTCCAGCTTGGCGGCCGGCGTGTCGCTCGCGAGCCGCAGCTTGGCGAGGCGCCGGACGCTGCCGCGTCGTCCGACGTTCTCGACGTCTTTGGTTGCGATGACCTCGTTGGGAATCGACGTCACGCTCCCGTTGAGCTTGAGGATGCGGGTCGAGCGCAGCCCGATGCGCTGCACGAACCCGTCGTGTCCGTCGACGATGATGCGCTCGCCGACGCGGTAGGGCTGGTCCATCAGGATGGTCATGCTGGCGAGCAGGCTGCGCAGGGTGTCCTGCGCCGCCAGGGCGACGGCCAGACCGCCGACGCTGAGGCTGGCGATGACGCCAACGACGGGGACGCCCAGGCGGTTGGCGCCATGGAACACGATGGCCGTCGCGCCGGCCACGCCGACGACCTGACCGGCGAGTCGAATCAGATCGGCGTCGAGGCTCTCCGCGCGCACGCGCGGCGAAGCGATGATGAGTTCGCTACCCAGGAGTCCCAGCAGCCAGACGGCCCACCCCAGCGCGAGATAGGCGATGGCCAGCAAGGAAAGGTGCGCAACGCTGCCGAAGTCGCCGGTGAAGTTGATGTCGACCGTCAGCACGCGCGCGGCCAGCACGGACATGCCGTACAGCGCGAGCGGAAAAACGAGCTCGACCGAGTGACTCCGGATCCCGGCCGGCCGCGCACCTCTGCGGGTCAAGCGGAAGACGACGAGCGCCGTCACCACGAACACGACGCCGATCAAACCGAGCGCGATCCACTTCCAGACGGCCTGCCCACCCAGCAGCGTCCGAAACCGGGCGGGTAGGCCGTCGACCAGGTTCCTGGAGATTCTCCAGCCGCCGTACACGCTGCGCCACTGGCGGAGGTTCTCGATCGGAGGCTTGCGCAGGTACGGAAGGTGCTCGACGTGCTCGTAGAACTCCTCGACACGCGCGATCGTCTCCTTGCTGAACAGGAACTCGCCGGTGCGCGGACCCTCCGCGACGCGCCGGAGCGTGATCTCGGTGTGCGGGATCGTCCAGCTCTCGAGCTCTTGCTCCTTGACCTCGGCGGGTCCGGGGATCTCGGACAGCGGCGGCAGCTCGATCCGGCACAGCACCTCGTACAGCTGCACGCCCTTCTCGTTGCCCACTTCTCTGCGTGTCTCCACCGGGAGCTCGCTGAAGTCGAGGGTGCGCTTGGCCCGATCCACCGCGCGCTCGAGCTCCATGTAGGCGGCGCGCGAATCATGCCCCAGATCCTGGCCGAGGACCTGCCTCCAGACGTCCTCGACGGACGAGAGGAAGGTCTCGATGGTCTCGCGCGGACTTCCCGTGGGCGGCGGCTCGAGCGGATGCTTCGTCTGCGCCGACACCGGGCCGACGAGCAACACCAGCAGGAGGAGCGTGCGCCGGAAGAAGAGGTGGCTCGGGCCTCGAGGCTTCGAAGAGACCATGGTCAGGGGCGAGGGTGCGGCGTGGCAGGGTGGACTCGGAGCGGAGATTATGCCCGCCACCCGACGGTGTGTCGAAACGTCCCGCTCCGATGTCCATCGCTCGACCCGTGACTCCGTCCATGGGCAGGAACGGGAAGGCCAATTCGACCCGTCGGTACGCCTGGGACTCCGAGGCGAAGCGGCTCTCTCGGCCTCGGCGAACCCGGCCTCAGCACTTGATCGTCTTGCGCTTCTTGCCGAGCCGCCCCATCTTCTCGACCTTGGCGATGGTCTCGGCGGCGAGCGGCACCTTGCAAGCCGTGCCGCCCATCTCCACCTCCACCTTCCCGAGCTTCTTGGCCAGCGCCTTGGCCTGCTTCGAGAGCGGCGCGACGTAGCAGCCCACGGCGATCACGAACCCGTTCATCGTGTACTTGACGCGGTTCGGCGCGGTGCCGATCTCTTTCTCGATGCGCTTCAGCAGCGCCTTGATCTCCGCCAGGTCGAGCTCGTCGTCGGGCCTCACGGCCAGGAGACCGGAGTAGGTGTTCCAGCCACTCGAAGCGACCGACTCCTTCCTGGACTTCATCCACTCCAGAGCGAGCGCACGACCGTGCTCGCTCTCCGTCGCAACCCACGGAACGGTGTACTCCGAGATCATCTGCCAGTTCGCCTGCTTCGCCCACCGGTCCAGCAGCCGCCGGGTCATCAGCGCCCCGTCGGCCACCATCCCAGCCAGATACATCGCGTCGCCGTTGCCGGTCTCGTAGAGCTCGCACGCCAGCTCCTGCTGCCCCTTGATCTGCTTCGCGATGACCTTCATGTCGGCCACGCTGACACCGAACAACTTGTCCGTCGGCGCTCCGTGATTGGCGAACACCCGGATCCGCTCCGGCTTGCCCTTCTTCTTCAGGGCCGTCATGACCTGGGAGACCGTCTTCATGGATTGAGCCTGGGCAAGAGGAAACGTGCTGGGGCCGACGCTCATCGTAGCGAGGCGGCAGCGATCGAAGCGAGCAACCGCCTCACTCGATCCCGGTCGGTGCCGCCGCGGGGGCCGCGATCCGGCGTGCCTCGCGCGGGCCCGAGACGAGCGCGCATGGACCGTGGCGTAGCGCAACGGCGCGGTCGCCTCGCCGGCGAAGTCGTGTTCGCCTTCGCGACGGCGGATCCGGTGCGGATTTCGGGCATACTCCGCGCCCCTCTGGGCACCACCTCGATGCCATCGTCATGAACGCAACTCTGTTCAAGCTGGGCACCCTGCTGCTGGCGGTCGCGATCCTGCTCAGCGGCCACGGCCTGCAGCTCACGTTGCTGCCGATTCGGGCCGACAGCCTCGGTTGGACCACCAGCGCCATCGGCATCACGGCTTCGGCGTACTTCGGCGGCTTCGTCGTCGGCTGCATCCGGATCCCCGGCATCGTCGCGCGGATCGGCCACATCCGCGCGTTCATGGTCATGGCCGCGCTGGCGACCCTGGCGTTGCTCGGGGCCGGGCTGCTGAACTCCTTCGCGGCCTGGCTCGTGCTGCGCTTCGCAACCGGGTTTGCCATCTCCGGCCTGTACATGGTGATCGAGAGCTGGCTCAGCGAAGCGTGCACTCGCAAGAACCGCGGCTCGGTGCTGGCGGTCTACACGGTCATCTGTCTGCTCGGAATGGTGCTGGGTCAGGGAATGCTGGCGTTGGCCGATCCCGACACGCTCGATCTGTTCGCGATCGGCGCCGCGGTGCTGTGCCTGGCCATCCTTCCCATCGGCCTGACGCGGATGACCGCGCCCCACCCGCTGCCGGAGACGCGCTTCGATCCGCGGGTCCTGCTGCGCGCATCGCGAGTGGCGGTCGTGTGTGCGCTGCTCGGCGGCCTGGTCACCGGGTCGGTGTGGGCCGTGGGTCCGCTGGTCGGTCGCAGTTTCGGCCTCGAGGGCGGCGCGGTCGGCGGGCTGATGAGCGCTGCGATCACCGGTGGTGCGCTGAGCCAGCTACCGGTCGGCCGGCTGTCCGATCGCGTCGACCGCCGCGTCGTCATCGCCGGGCTGGCCGCGATCGGCCTGGTGGTCTCGGTCGGCGGCTGGCTGCTGTCCGCTGCCTCCACCTACGCGCTGTTCGGCTCCATGTTCCTGGTCGGCGCCTGCAGCATGCCGATCTATGCGCTGTGCATCGCAACCGCCAGCGACAACACGGACATGCCGCTGATTCAGGTCGGCAGCGGGATCCTCATCATGAACAGCATCGGCTCCATCGTCGGGCCGCTCTTCGTCGCGCCGCTCATGACCTGGCAAGGTGGCCGAGCCTTCTTCCTGTACGTAGCCGTGTGCTTCGGCCTGGCGGCGTCGTGGACCTTGTATCGGATCGTCCGCGTCGACCGGCCCCAGACCCACGAACACCCGTTCGAACCCGTGCCCAGGACCACGCCGGTGGTTCTCGAGCTCTCGCACGAGACACCGCTCGAAGACGGCGTGGAGGCGCCGGGGCTGCCAACCGACCAGGCGACCGGCTCCACCGACGCGCGCGATCGCGTCGAAAGCGCGCCGCGGGACGAGTCCCGGACCTAGGAGCCTGTCGGAGTATTCCCGGTTCGCGAGGTGCCGAGCATCGGGCGCGGATCAAGGAGCGACAAGTTTCCCATGGCTGCACGCCATTGGGGACCTTGGCGCGACGCGGAGCCGCGTTCGAGGATCGGTGCATCGCGGATCGCGAATAATCCGACAGGCTCCTAGCCCGGACGATTCACGAGCACGCAGCCGAAACGACACAACCGGCGGCCTGCGGGAAGGGTCGCCCGCGTCACTCGTCGATTCCGAGCTGCGAGAGGTCGGGCGACAGCGCGTACGGGCGCGAGTGCCACTGGCCCGAGCCGTACGTCTCGTCGCGCTCCCAGTCGGCCTGCTCACGTACGACGTGCGGCGTCCAGTTCACGTCGAACTCCTGATCGAGCTGCACGCGCGGATCGCCGGAGGCCAGGCGCACGCGGTCGGGCCCGATCTTCCTCGCCACGCGTCTCCGCGTCCGCTCGTCGTCTTCGGGCTCCTCGTAGTCCTCGCCATCGACCTCATACGGGGAGTCGGTGTACAGATGCTCGAACTGACCGCACACGAAGAAGACCTCGCCGGACAGCTCGTCCAGCCGGATTCCGGGCTCGGGGATGCTCACGACCAGCGCGCCGTCGCGGAAGCCGAGCTCGATCGGATACGCAGGCGATAGGAGATCCACCAGGACACGTCCCGAACCACTGCGGATCTGGAACAGCCCGCCGAAGAGCTCGGACAGCGCCGAGACGAACGCGCGCCACGGATCGCTGGAACCGTCGACGCTGGTGCTGATCACGCCCTGCGGCCGGTTCAACCAGTAGTCCAGATCGCCCTCGTGCCGATTGCGATAGCGAATGCTGGTCTGGCCTGCGAGCAGGGCCGAACCCAGATACGCGAGCTGAGTCGCGTCGACCCCCTCACCCCGAAAGCCCTCGATCCGGCCGCGAAATCGCTCGAGCACGGGCCGCGGAAACTCCAGCGTGAGCTCCAGATTCGAGAGCCGGTACTGCAGCAACAAGAGCCGCCGCAGGTAATCGAGATTGCGCGCCTGACTCTCGATCTGCTGCTCCTGCCGCGCGCTCTCGACCTCCGCCCGCTTCGACTCGTTCCAGTCGCTCACGACGAAGACCCCGAACCCGACCGCCAGCAGGACGATCTTCAACCACCCGACCCCGCCGAGGGACTTCCTGCCGGTCTCCGGATCGACCCGAAACGGCTCGGTGAACAGCCCCCAGACCCCCACGATCACGACCAACGCCTGAGCGAGCCACTTCAGCACGACGGCGAGCATTCCGGTCAGCATGCGCGTCTCTCCTCTCCCGGTCCGGCAGCGCTCCGGCCACCGCGATTCCGACTTCCGTACGCTACACCCTGTTCCCGCTCATCGACACCGCCGCGCCCGGCGCCTGTTCCTCGGAGGGTCCCGCGCGTCACCCCGGTCCCGGGCTGGGTCGTCGAAGCTACAATCGGCCCCCACTGATTTTCCCGAGACCGAAGAGAGGACGCGATGGACATCAACGAATTCACCCCGGGTCGCTTCTGCTGGTCCGAGCTGGCAACGAGTGACGAAGAGGCGGCCGCGAAGTTCTACTCGGACTTCTTCGGCTGGAAGAGTGAAGTGCACTCGATGGGCGGTGGGCATGGGAACTACACCATGCTCCAGCTCGACGGCCGGGACGTCGGCGGTCTCTACACGCTGATGCCGGAGCAGAAGAGCCAGGGCGTCCCGCCCCACTGGCTCTCCTACGTCGGCGTCGAGGACGTCGACGCGGCCACCGCGAAGGCCAAGTCCCTGGGAGGCACCTGCTTCCTCGAGCCGCTCGACATCCCCGACAAGGGCCGCATGTCCGTGGTCCAGGACCCGACGGGGTCGGTGATCGCGATGTGGCAGGCCAAGGGCAGCAACGGTTGCGGCGTCCTCAACGAGCCGGGCGCGCCGTGCTGGAACGAGCTCATGACTACCGACACGCAGAAAGCGGGCGAGTTCTACTCGCAACTGTTCGGGTGGCAGAAGAGCGAGCACGACATGGGCGGCACGCAGTACACGATGTTCCTGCAGGGCGAAGTTCCCGTCGCCGGCATGATGACGCTTCCGCCCGAGGCGAGCGGAGCGCCGCCGCACTGGATGCTCTACTTCTCCGTGGACGACTGCGACGGAGGCGTCGCGCGCGCGACCGAGATGGGCGCCCGCGTGTGCGCGCCGCCGATGGACATCCCCACGATCGGCCGCATGGCCGTCCTCATGGATCCGCAGGGCGCGGCGTTCTCCATCATCAAGCTCGACCCGCAGCCCGGCTGATCTCCCCGGCCCGGACGACTCTCCGCCCTCTCAGCGCGCCGCTTCCTGGCTCCTCTCCACCGTCAGCAAGCGCCCGCCCGCCGCGCCGCTGCCCGGGCCCAGGTCGATGCGTTCGTCGGCTGCGGCGATCAGCGACGTGCGGTGTTCGGCGGCGACGATCAGGTGACCCTTCTCGGTCAGGCGGTGGAACACGGCGGCCAGGCGGCGGAGGTCGGATTCGTGCAGGCCCGTGGCGGGTTCGTCGAGGAGGTGCAGGGTTCGGCCGCGCGGTGTGAGGAGGCCGTGGGCGAGGCCGAGGCGCTGGCGTTCTCCGCCGGACAGTCGTTCGCGGCGGCGACCGAGCGCGAGGTAGCCCAGGCCTGCTTCGGCGAGGGCGTCGAGGGCGGTGCGCAGCTTGCCCGCGGGGAGTTCGTCTCTCAGACGTTCGGCGGGCTCGTCGAGGAACTGCGCGACGCTCCGGCCCTTCCATCGCACCTCGAGCACGCTCGCGCGGTAGCGTGCGCCGCCGCAGGCGGCGCACGGCAGGGCGAGGTCGGCGAGCACGTCGAGAGCGACCTCCTCCCGGCCGCTGCCCTTGCACGTCTCGCAGCGGCCCGCGGGGCTCGCGTAGGAGAAGGCCGCCTTCGTCGGTCCGTCGCCCTCGACGCACGCGTGGAAGAGCGCCTGCATCGCGGGCATCGCGCCGAGGGAACTCAGCACCGTCTGACCGGCGCCGACGTCGCGCGAGCGGACCAGCTCGTCGTAGATCGCGAGCGGGAACCGCGCGCTCGTCTCCGGCGGCGTTTTCATCCACTCGACGGCGGAGCACTCGACCGGCGCCTGCGCCTCCATCGACGCGCCCACGACGTCGAACAAGAGCGAGCTCTTGCCGCTTCCCGACACGCCGGTCAGGCAGACGAAGCCGGCGGTCGGGAACTCGACGTCGATCTCCCGCAGGTTGTTCGCGCGCGCGCCGACGATGCGCCAGCGACCCTGCGTCGGCGCGCGCGCCTCCGCCGCGGCCCGCGCCGGCACCGGCTCGCGCAGGGCGCGCGCGGTCGGGCCGTCTCCCGCGAGCACCGTCCGCGCGGCTCCCTGCTCGACGACGCGGCCGCCCTCCTCGCCCGCGCCGGGACCGACCTCGATCCAGTGGTCGGCCGCGCGCAGGACCTCGGGTCGGTGGGACACGACCACGACCGTGTTGCCCTCGTCGCACAGGAGGCGCAGGCGGCCGACGAGCGATTCGAGATCGCGCGCGTGCAGGCCCGATCCGGGCTCGTCCAGCACGAACGTGACGCCCGTCAGTCCCGAGCGCAGCAGGCCCGCGAGGCGCACGCGCTGCAGCTCTCCCTCCGACAGCGTGCGGCTGCGGCGGTCGAGCGACAGGTGCCCGAGGCCGAGCGCCGCGAGGTCGTCGAGCCGCTCGCGGATCTCCGGCAGCAGCGCCTGCGCGACCGCGGCCGCCTCGCGGTCGAGCTCGAGCACGTCGAGCGCGGGACCCAGCTCCGCCACGGACAGAGCCTGCGCCGCGGGCAGGGTCAGCGCGCCGACGCGGACGCGCGCCGGCTCGGGGCGCAGGCCCGAGCCGGCGCAGCTCGTGCACGGCGCGTCGACGAGCGGCGCGCGCCACTCGGCCGCCTTCCGGCTGCCCGCGCGCCGGCGCGCCTCGCGCTCGACGAGGAACAGGAGTCCTTCCCACGGGCCCTCGAAGTGGTGCGTCCCCGAACGCCGGCCGCGCTGGAAGGTCCACTCGACCGACAGCACGCGCTCGCCCGCGCCGCGCAGCGCGATGTCGCGCGCGCGGTCCGACAGGTCCTCCCACGCGCGCTCCAGCTCGCGCGCTCGCCCGAGCTCCGCCTCGAGCGCGGCTCGCAGCGTCGCCTCGTACTGTCCGCCGGCCTCGCTGAAGAAGCGCCCGGGCCGCGTGCCCTTCAGCGCGCCCGCGGCGAACGGCAGCTCGGGATGCGTCACGAGCCGCTCGGGCGAGCAGCGCGCCACGACCGCGCGCCCCTCGCACGCCGGGCACGCGCCCAGGGTCTGCTCGCTGCTGAAGTGCGAGGCGCTCCACCCCGTCGGCCGACCGTCCAGCCGCCCCGCCCGCGCCCACAGCAGGCGCAAGAGCGGCCCGACCTCGCTCTGCGTCGCCACGGTCGAGCGCTCGCCCGCGCGCGCCTGTCCCTGCCGCAGCGCCAGGGTCGGGCCGAGGCCGTCCGCGCGCTCGAGCTCGGGCCGCGGCGCGCGGCGCACGAAACGCCGCACCTGGAACGGCAGGCTCTCCGCGTAGCGCCGCCAGGCCTCCGCCGCCAGCGTGTCGAAGGCCAGCGAGGACTTCCCGCTGCCCGACACGCCGGCGACGACGGTCAGGCGTCCGTGCGGCACCGTCACGTCCACGCCGCGCAGGTTGTGGGTCCGCACGCCCTCGAGCCGGATCTCGCTCGGCGGCGCGTGCCCGCGACGCGCGCCGCGCACTCCCGACAGCGGCTGCAGCTCGGGTGCCACGTCGTCGGTCGTCACGCCGCCCGCGACCTCCGTCAGCACGTCGGCCGCGGCCCAGACGTGCCGGTGGTGCGAGATCGCGACGACGGTGTGTCCCGCGTCCACGAGCGCGTCGATCGAGCGCAGCAGGAGCTCCACGTCACTCGGGTGCAGCCCGCGGTCCGGCTCGTCGAGCAGCAGCAGGCTCTCCTTCGCGTCCGCGCGGCCGAGCAGCGTGGCCAGCTTGACGCGCTGCGCCTCGCCGCGGCTCAGGCGATTCGAAGCGTGCCCCAGGACGAGGTAGCCGAGCCCGAGCTCGTCCATCGCGCGGCACATGGCTCCGATTGGCTCGTCGTCCGCGAAGAACGCGCACGCCTCGCGCACGCTCATGGCCAGGACCTGCGCCACGCTGCGCCCGCGGTGCAGCACCTCGAGCGTCTCGGGCGCGTACCGCCCGCCGCCGCAGTCGGGACAGTCGAGCTCGACGTCCTCCATCAGGTGCAGGCCGATGCGGCGGAAGCCGAGCCCCTCGCAGGTCGCGCAGCGCCCCTCCTTGTTGTTGTAGGAGAAGCGCCCGGCGCCGTAGCCGCGCTCGATCGCCAGCGGCTCGGCCGCGAAGCGCTTGCGCACGAGGTCGAAGAGTCCCGACCACGTGGCCGGCGTGCTGCGCGGCGTGCGCCCGATCGGGCGCGCGTCGACGGCCTGGACCCCGCCCGCGGGCGCGCCCTCGAGCTCGCGGAAGAGCCCCGCGCCCTCGCCCTGCAGCGCGGGTAGCAGCGTGCCGAAGACCAGCGAGCTCTTGCCCGCGCCGGACGCTCCGCACACGACGTTGAACGCGCCGAGGCGCACGTCGAGGTCCGCGTCCGCGAGGTTGTGCAGCGTCGCGCCGCGCAGCCGCAGGTGCCCGCGTCCCGCGCGCCGGTGCGCCTTGCGCGTCGGCGGCGGGCCGAGCGGCCCCTCGGCCGCGTCGCTCGCGCGCAGCGGCCCGCTCTCGACGACCGCGCCGCCCTCCGCACCCGCGCCGGGCCCGAGGCGCACGAGGTGGTCGGCGTGCCGCACCATGTCCGGGTCGTGCTCGACCACCACGAGCGTGTTGCCGAGCTCGCGCAGCTCGTCGAGCACGGCGCGCATCCCCGCCTGCCCGGAGGGGTGCAGCCCGAGCGTCGGTTCGTCGAACGCGATCAGCTGCCGCCCGAGCCCGGCGGTCAACTGCGCGGCGAGGCGCAGCCGCTGCCCCTCGCCGCCCGAGAGCGTCCCGCTGGGCCGATCGAGCGCGAGGTGCGCGAGGCCCAGACGCTCCATGCGCTCGAGCCGCAGCAGGACGCCCGGCCGCAGCGCGCCCCACACGGGCGTGTCGTCCAGGCTCGCGAGCGCCGGACGCAACTCGCAAACGGGCATCGCGAGCAGCTCCGGCAAGCGCCGCGACCCCACGCGCGCCTCGCGCCCCGGCCGCGCGAGGCGCGACCCGCCGCACGTCCCGCACGCCACGGTCTCGACGAAGCGCAGGATGTTCGGGTTGCGGTTGCGCTCGAGCGTCTCCTGGATGACGGGCACGAGCCCGCGGTAGTACCCCTCCTCCCGCGGCCGCGCCGTGATGCCCTCCCAGCGCATGCGCGACTCGATGCCGTGCTTGCCGAACGGCACCTTCAGCGCCTTCGTGCCGTACAGGATCACGTCGCGCTGCTCGTCGCTCAACGTCTCCCACGGCGTGTCGACGTCGAACCCGTGCGCGCGACAGATCTGGTCCATCACGTCGACGGTGACCTGGCTGTAGACCGTGTAGCCGTTCTTGAGCGTGGGCCGCAGCGCCCCGGCGCGAATCGACTTGCGCGGATCCGCGACGAGCTTCTCGGGCGCGACGCGATCCTCGAGCCCCAGCCCTCCGCAGGCCTCGCACGCCCCCAGCGCGTGGTTGAAGCTGAAGTGACTGCGAGTGAGCGCGACCCCGCCGGGATCCACCCCCTCGCGCGCGAACAAGAGGCGCAGCAGGTCGAGCACGCCGCTGAGCGTCCCCACCGTCGACCGCGCACTGTCGGTCGCCGTCTGCTGCCCGACGACGATCGTCGCCGGCAGCCCGCGCACCCCGTCCACCGCCGCCCGCCCGAGCTTCGCGTGGAACTGCCGCGCCCGCGCCGACAGCCCGCCGAGGAACCGCCGCTGCCCCTCGCGCACGATCGTGTCGACCACGAGCGACGTCTTCCCCGACCCCGAAGGCCCCACGACCGAGGTCCACAGCCCCAGGGGCAAGTCGAGGTCGACGTGCCGCAGGTTGTGCTCGTGCGCACCGCGCAGGGAGAGGTGCTCGGGCATCCGCGCAGGTTAGCTAGTGAGGACCGGGCTACCGGTCCGAAGAACGGGTCACCAGTCCGCCGCCCAGGCCTGGTCGATTCCGGGCCAGTGCTCGCGGGCGCGGGTCATCACGGCGTCGCGTTCGGCGACGTTGCCCTGGCGGTGGTAGGCCTCGGCCACGAGGCGCGCCACGGTGCCCTTGAACTGGTGCACCTGGCCCGGCGAGGCGTCGAAGCGCTCCCAGTAGGCGCGGCCGTCCGCGAAGTCCTGGTCCAGGCCTCGGTAGATCCGCGCCAGCGCGAGGAACATGCGGTACGAGCCGATCATCTCGTCCTGCTGCCGCTCCGCGCGGTCCTGCTCGCCGACCTCGAGCGCCCGTGCTTCGGCCTCGGCGGCCTGGCCCAGAGCGAGAAGCAGGACGAGTTCGCGCGTCGTCGCGATGCTCACGGGGCCCGAGCTGGCCGGGTGCAGCGACCGGAAGCCGGCGGCGGCCACGGCGATCTCGGCCAGCGCGTCGTCCAGCCGGCCGGCGTGCCAGCGGCACAGGCCCAGGTCGTAGCGATCGCGCAGGACCAGGGGGTGGTCCGGTCCCATGACCGCGATGCGCATCTCGAGCGCCCTGCGCATGGCCGGCTCGGCCTCGGTCAGCCGTTCGCTGCCGAAGTAGGCGTCGCCGATCCGGCTCCAGGCGTCGGCCACGGCCGCGCTCTCGTCGCCCCAGAGCCGGATGCGCATGTCGAGCATGAGCTCGTACTGCTCGACGGCCTCCTCGACGCGGCCCTGCTCCGACAGGAGGTCGCCCAGGACCGAGTGGGCGTTGGCCGTGTCCGAGTGATCGCCGAAGCGTTCCAGGTAGATGGCCAGGGCCAGCCGCGCGTTGTCCTCGGCCTGCTGCGCGTCGCCCAGGCCCGCCTGAGCGTGGGCCAGGTTGCTGAGCGCGTTGGCGAACTCGGGATGCTGCTCGCCCAGCAGCCGGCGTCGCGTTTCCACGCAAGCTTCGAGCAGCGGGAGAGCCTCCGCGGCGCGGTACTCCCGGACCAGCCACGAGCCCAGGTTCTTCTGGACCGAGGCCACGTCCTTGTGGAACGGACCGTAGGCATCGATCAACAGCGCGAGCGCGTTCCGGTAGACCTCCTCGCAACCCTCGGCATAGGCACCGTAGTCCAGGAAGAAGGCGTAGCTGCTCAGCGCGTCGCCGTGGCGAGCAGGATCGTCGGCGTAGATCTCGGCGGCCAGCGCGGCGAAGGAATCGGCCCAGACGCGAGCCTCGTCGAGGCGGTCCGCGAGCTGGTACGCGCGGCTCAGGCCGATCTGGATCTCGAGCAGCGTGGAGGGCTCCCCGCCGAGCTCCTCGCAGAGCACTCGCGCCTCCTCGAGGTAGGCGATGGCCGCGTCGGGCCGGCTCGAGTTGGCGGCCACCGAGCCGAGCTCCCGCAGCACGAGCAAGTAGTCGCGGGTCCGCGTACCCGTGGTCTCGGCGTAGAGCTCCCGCGCCCGCTCCAGGTGTCTGCGGCCTTCGTCCTTGTCGCCCAGGGCCTCGAGCACCGGCCCCACCGCCGTGCGCACGCTGGCCTCCACCTTGGGGGGCATGTCGACGACGCCGTCGTCCAGGTCCCGGGCCGCTCGCAGCGTGGCCTCGCGAACCGTGATGTCGACGTCGTCCACCGAACGCGGAATCGCCTCCACCAGGACGCGCCGCATGAAGTCGCGGACCGCCTGGGCCTCGAGCAGCTCCTGCTGGGCCAGGATCTCGCTCTGCTGGGCCTGGCGCTCGCTCTTCTGGGCGGCGATGCGGGCCTCCTCGGCGTCCCTCTGGGCGGCGACCGCGTCCTCGCGGGCACTCTTCTCGGCCAGGAACAGACCGTAGTTCTCGGCCTCCGACCGGTTGGCGCGCCGGGCCTCGCGGACGGAGAAGTACAGGCCTGCCGCCATGGTCAGGAACACGGCGGCCACACCGCCCACGAGCATCTTGTTGCGATGGGCGAACTTGCGCAGCTGGTACCCGTAGGTCGGCCGCCGGGCCACGATGGGCTCGTTGGACAGGTAGCGCTGCAAGTCGTCGGCCAGCTCGGCCGCGGAGTCGTAGCGACGCTCGCGATCCTTCTCGAGCGCCTTGCCCACGATGACGTCCAGGTCGCCGCGCAGCGTCCGGTGCAGCGACGACAGCGGCGTGGGATCGACCTCGCAAATCACGCGCAGCGCCTCCCACACCTGGACCTCGCGCACGCCGTACGGAAGGCGCCCGGACAGCACCTCGTAGAGCACGACGCCCAGGGCGTACACGTCGCTGCGCGCGTCGATCTCGAGCGGGTCGGAGGCCACCTGCTCGGGACTCATGTACGGCACCGTGCCCAGGAGCTGCCCGGTCTCGGTCGCGAGGCTGACGGACATGAGGTCGGTGTCCCCCACGCGCGCCACGCCGAAGTCGAGGACCACGGGCTGACCCTGCTGGTTCACGAGGATGTTGGCCGGCTTCAGGTCCCGGTGGATGACCCCCTTCAGGTGCGCGTGGTGGACGGCCTCGCAGACCTTCACGACGAGCTTCACGCGTTCCACGATCGAGGGGTCGTTCGTCCGGACGTACTCGTCCAGCGGCACCCCGTCGACCAGCTCCATGGCGAACCAGGGCTGCAGACCCTCGGGCGTCGAGGCCGTCCCGGTGGCGTAGATCTGCGCGATGCCCGGGTGCTTCAGGTGGCCCAGGATCTGCGCCTCGTACTCGAAGCGCTTCAGCGCCTGCTCGTTCTGCAGCCCGGCGTGGATCCGCTTCAGGGCCACCCTCCGGCCCAGATGCGTGTCCTCGGCCTCGTAGACCTCCCCCATCCCCCCGCGCCCGAGCAGCGACAGGATCCGGTAGTCGTCGATTCGCGTTCCGATTTCCATGGGAGGGCGGAGCCGGAGGGCACCGCGTGCAATCCTAGCCGGCGGGCGACCGTGTCGGTCTCCCGCGACTCGACAGGAGGTATCCATGAGCTCGATCCCCCGCCCCGATCTCTCCACCCGACCCTTGCAAGCGACTTGCGAACACACGTTCGACGCCGGACCCGAGCAGGTCTACGCGGCCTGGACGAACCGCTTCGACCTCTGGTTCGCCCAGCCGGGAACCGTGGCCATGGCGCCGGAGCCGGGGAGGCCGTACTTCTTCTACAACCGGAACGAATGGGGCAGACATCCTCACTACGGCCGGTTCCTCGACCTGACCGAGAACGAGCTCGTCGAGATGACGTGGCTGACGGGCAACGGAACGCCCACTGGAACGGAGGGAGCCGAGACCATCGTTCGAGTCGAGCTCGCTCCGAAAGGCGCGGGCACGCAACTGCGTCTGACCCATTCCGGATTCGTCTCCGAGAGCTCGCGCGACGCCCACCAGGAGAACTGGCCCCTGGCTCTCGAGGCCCTGGCCGAAGCGCTGTCGTAGCCGGCGCGGAACTCGCCGCAGCCGACGGGCGGTTCGTTTCGTAGAGTCCGGCGCGGTCGACACCTCCGGGCGCGGCCGCGGCGCCCCCCTCCGATCGTGCACCCATGACCGACCAGGACACTCCTCTCATCCTGCGCGACGGCACCACGGCGCGCGTGCGGGTCTCCCGTCCGGACGACGCGGCCGACGTGGCCGCGTTCATCGAGCGCGCGCGGGAGCATCACGGCGGAGCGGTGCCGCTCGTCAGCCGGCCGTACGCGACGCTGTCGCTGGAGGAGCTGCTCGACTCGTCCGATCCCGGCCGGCGCCTCACGCTGCTGGCCATCCGCAGCGTCGCGGGCGAGGACCGCGTCGTCGGGGCCGCCGGCTACCGCGTCGTCGAGCCCGGCGGAGCGGACATCGCGCTGGGCGTCGAGGAGGCCTTCCGCGGCAAGGGGCTGGCCACGCGGCTGGTCGAGCGGATCGCGATGGCCGCGGCCGGCCAGGATCTCTGCCGCCTCACGGCGCGCGGCGGCGAGGGCAGCGAGGCGCTGCTCGACGTGCTGCGCCGCTCCG
>CAYGPA010000063.1:0-15922 GCA_964351535.1 uncultured Planctomycetaceae bacterium | reverse complement strand
GAACGGCGGAAAGGCCTCGACGACGAGCTTGCTGATCGGGGTGGCGGACCCGAACGCGATCATGCCGAGCGCCAAGCGGGTCGCGGCCGAACTCCAGGAAGAGTCTGCAATGCGTCTTGAACCCATGACAATCGAAGCCGCAACGCTTCCGGGACGAGGGGTCCCGAGCGAGGTCTCCGACGCCATCAAGAAGCGTTCCCGGAACCGCTCCGGCACGGGCATGCATCTTGCGGCCCTGGACTGGCCGAGACTCCTTGGAATCCAACGAGAAAGGAAGACCCCATGAAGCTCCTTATCGCAACCTGGACCCTCCTGGCGTTCGTCGGCTCCCAGTCCGGTTCGAACCCCACTCCTCCGTCTGCGATCGACCCCTCGGACGCACGCGACGCGATCGAGCGCGAGTTCCTCTACGACGGGACGGTCCCGTACAACCGCATCGACGTGGAGGTGAGCTCCGGCATCGCCAGCCTCGACGGCAAGGTCGACAACCTGCTGGCCAAGGAGCGTGCGGCCCGCATCGCGCGAACGGTTCGCGGCGTCCGCTCCGTCGTGAACCGCATCACGGTCGCGCCCGCAACGGGCCGCTCGGATGCCGAGCTGCGCACGGATGTCGAAGCCGCGCTCGCGAGCGATCCCGCCGCGGATTCCTATCAGGTCGACGTGGCGGTGCACGAGGGCCACGTGGTGCTGTCGGGCCTCGTCGAGTCCTGGAAGGAGCGCGCCCTCGGTGAGGTGGTCGCCAAGAGCGTTCGCGGCGTCACGGGCCTGACGAACGAGATCCAGGTCGTCTACGAGGCCCAGCGACCGGACGTCGAGATCCAGCGAGACATCGAGAGGACCCTGCGGTGGAACACGCTCGTGGACCACGTGCTGATCGACGTCGAGGTCGATCACGGGAAGGTCGTGCTGAAAGGAACGGTCGGCAGCGCCGCGGAGAAGGAAGAGGCGCGCCTGGACGCCTACGCCGCGGGCGTGGAGTCCGTCGACGCCTCGGGCCTCCGGGTCGATCGATGGGCTCGCGACGAGGACCTGCGCAAGGACAAGTACGTCACGCGCTCTCCCCAGGAGGTCGAGCAGGCCCTCGGGGCCGCCATGGCCGTCGACCCCCGCGTAGCCTCGTTCAACGTCGCCAGCTCCGTGCGTGGCGGCGTCGTGACCCTGCGCGGCCTCGTCGACAACCTGAAGGCCAAGCGCGCGGCCGAGCAGGACGCTCGCAACACGGTCGGCGTGTACGCCGTCCACAACCACCTCAAGGTGCGCCCCGCGGACGAGCGCTCGAACGATGCGATCGCGAAGGACGTGCGCGCGGCCTTTCTGCGCGACCCCTACGTCGAGCGCCAGGAGATCCTCGTGAACGTGGACGACGGAGTCGTTCGCCTCTCCGGTACGGTCGACTCTCACTTCGAGCGCACGCAGGCGGACGACCTCGCGGCGCGCGTGCGAGGCGTGACCGACGTCGTGAACAAGCTGGCGGTCGAGAACCTCACGTACGCCTTCGATCCGTACGTCGACTCCTGGACCCGCTCGGGGTACCCGCACTCCGGGCCCATCGCTCGCTCGTCGTTCGCCACGGACTGGCAGATCGAGCGCGAGATCGAGTCGGAGCTCTTCTGGAGCCCCTTCGTCGACCACGACCGGGTCGACGTGCGCGTCGTGGACGGTGTCGCGACGCTGAGCGGAACCGTCGACAGCTGGTCGGAGGTCGACGCCGCGCGTGAGAACGCCTTCGAGGGCGGTGCCGTGCGCGTGCGCAACGAGCTGAGAACCGAGTACGCGCGGACCCTCGAATCCTCCTCCGAGTAGGGAGGCCGTCCGGCGCGCCCTTCGAGCTGCGCGCCGCCCTTCGCGCGCTCAGCGCGCCTCGCTCTCGAGCTCCGGCGCGTCGCTCGGCGCGCCGGGGTCCCGACGCGCGGCGGTGAGGTCGAACACGACGACGTCCGCGTCCTCGAAGTGCGGCGCGCCGAAGCGGGCGCGGTACTCGTCGATGCGCGTGCGCGCGGGCTGGATGCGCGCGAGATCCTGGCTCGTGCGCATCTCGCCCTTCAGGCGGCGGTGCAGCACGACGAAGTCCACGCCGCGGGCGATCAGGCCGTCGACGTCGCGGACGTCGACGAAGTTCCGGAACGCGTAGCGCGGATCTTCGAGGGGCAGCTCGTCGCCCGCGATCGGTTCGGCCGGGCGTCCGACGAAGCCGATCAGCACGTGCTGGCGGTGGCGCTCCTGGGCCAGGTTGAAGAACACGCGGATCCACGGGTAGTACCAGGGCGCCTCCACGATCGTCACGCTGCCCGGCGGCAGCGCCTCGAGCTCGGCGTAGAACTCGGGCCAGGGCTTGCCGCGCCGCAGGTAGTCGCCGTACGAGGCGCGCGCCTCGTCGTCGTACTGGTGCTGGTAGAGGTTGTGGTTCGTGAACGCGTTCGGGCGGAAGTGGATCGACGGCAGCGGACCGACCGTCACGAGCGCGCCCACGGCGACCAGCGTCACGACGCCCGCCGGCGTGCCGCGCCGCGCCGCGATCCGATCGAGCCGCCCCAGCGTGCACGCGACCGCCAGCAGCACCCACGGCAGGATCGGCAGCGCGTAGCGCACGAGGGGCATCGGGTACTCGAGCGCGTACGGATTGGCCACGGCGAGCCCGGCGGCCTGCGCGACGACCGACGCCCCCACGAGCGCCGCGGTCAGCGCGTCGCGGCGCGCGAGCAGCACGGCGCCGACGAGCGCCGCGATTCCCAGCGCGACGAGCGCCGCGAGCTGCGCCGTGCCGCCGAACAGCCGGAGCGCCGGCAGCCACGTCTCCGCGGAGACCGCGCCGCGCCCGGACTTGCCGCCCAGGCCCTCGGGGTTCGACAGCAGCGGCGGACCGAGCAGCGCCGCGAGCCCCAGCGCGACACAGGCCGCGAGGACGAGCAGCGCCCGGCCCCGGGGCGGTCCGCGCTTCGCGAGCGCGAGGATCCCGAGCACGCCGAGCGGCGCCAGCACGGCCGGCAGGACCGTCAGGTGGAACCACGGCCCGAGGACGCCCGCCGCGAGCAGCCCGAGCCAGGCTCCGCGGCCGCCCGACGCCCAGAAGCGCCGCGCCGCGAGCGGGGCGACGACGGCACAGAGCAGCGCGATGCTGTACGGCCGCGCGTAGCGGCTGAAGTAGACGAGGACCGGCGCGATCGCCAGCAGCCACGCGAAGGCGACCGCCGTCGGCGCTCCGACGAAGCGCCGCGCGAGCAGCGGGCCCGCGGCGACGACCGCGATGCCCGCGACGACGACCGGCAGGCGCATGCCCCACTCGGAGAGCCCGACCGTGTCCGCCAGCGCGCGGTACGCGAGCGTCAGCGGGATGCTGTGGTCGGAGACGCCGAGGTTCGTGAAGATCCAGCGGTAGCCGTGGAAGTGCAGCGCGCGCAGCGCGTGCCACTCGTCGTCGGCGAGGACCTGCGCGCCGAGCTGGTCCAGCCGGATCGCCGCACCGGCCGCGAGCGCGAGCGCGAACAGCAGCCGGAAACCGCGCTGGGGCTCCCGCGCCTCGTCGACGGGCTGCGCCGCGCTCATTCGCCGGTCACGTGCACGACGAGCCGCCGGCGATGCGGGTGAGTGCGATGCTCGGCCAGGTAGAGCCCCTGCCACGTCCCGAGCGCGAGCCGCCCCGCGACGATCGGGATGCTCTCGCTCGTGTGCAGGAGCGCCGTGCGCAGGTGCGCCGCCATGTCGTCGGGGCCCTCCGCGGTGTGCGTGTAGCGCGGGTCGCCGTCGGGCGCGACGCGCTCGAGCCAGGCGCCGAGGTCGCGCAGCACGGCGGGGTCCGCGTTCTCCTGGATCAGCAGGCTGCACGAGGTGTGCGCGCAGAAGACATGGCAGAGTCCGGTGTCGACGCCGGACTGCTCCACGACCTCCGCCACGGCCCGGGTGACCTCGGAGATCCCACGGCCGCCGGTGCGGAGCTCGAGCGTGCGCTGGTGCTGCTTCACGGGCCGCCCATCGTACCGGCCGCGGCGGCGGCCCGCACCGCGGAGAGCACCTGACAGGAGCGCGTCTTGACGACGAGGTGCACGTCGCGACCGGGGTCGAGCCGGAGCTCGCGCGCCGCGCCGCGCGTGACGCAGGCGACGAGCGCGCGGCTCTCCGCGCCGGTCGAGACCCGCAGCAGCAGGTCCTCGCCCGCGGGCGTCACCGCGGAGATCCGGCCGCGCAGCACGTTGCGCGCCGACAGGCCCGTGGGGTGCTCGAGCGAGACCAGGACGTCGTCGGCGCGCAGCGCGAAGACCGCGCGCTCGCCCGGCTCGAGCCCCGAGCGCGGGACGCGCACGCGCACTCCCGGACCGACCTCGACGTCCGCCGTCCCGACCGCGCACTCGCGCACCGTTCCCGAGAGCACGTTCTCGAAGGGCCCGTGCGTGGTGACGAGCGCGGAGAAGACCTCGTCCGGAGCTCCCGAGGCCACGACGCGGCCGCGCTCGAGCACGAAGACCTCGTCGCAGAGCGCCTGCACCTCGGTCGAGTCGTGCGACACGAACAGCACCGGCACGTCGAACTCCTCGAGCACGCGCAGCAGGTAGGGCAACACGCGGCGGCGCAGGGGCATGTCGAGGCCGCCGAGGGGTTCGTCCAGCAGCAGGAGCCGCGGTTCCGCGCACAGCGCGCGCGCGAGCGCGACGCGCTGGCGTTCACCGCCCGAGAGCGAGCCGACGTCGCGGTCGAGCAGCGGGCGCAGCTCGAGCACGTCGACGGCGCGCCCGAAGGCCGCGCCGCTCTCCGCGGCGCGCGCACCGGCCAGCACGTTGCGCCGCACGCTCCAGTGCGGGAAGAGCAGCACGTCCTGCGGCACGTAGCCCACGCCGCGCTCGCGCAGGGCCAGGCGGATGCCGGCGTCGGTGTCCAGCCAGGTCTCGCCGCCGCAGCGGACCACGCCGCGCACGTCCGCGTGCCAGCCGGCCACGGCCTCGAGCAGCGTGGTCTTGCCCGCTCCGGAGGCCCCGAAGAGGCCCGTCACGCGCGCGGCCGCGGCGATCTCGACGTCGAGGGCGAACGACGCGAGCGGGATGGTGAGGCGCAGCTCGAGGCGGGGTGTCACGGGTGGACCCCCGGAGTCGCGCCGCGCGCGAGCAGGCGCTCGACGGTCCAGACCGTCGCGAAGGCGAGCAGCGTGCTGACGCCCACCAGGAAGAGCACGCGATCGCCGTGGTCGAGCTGGATCTCCTGGAAGATCGCGAGCGCGAGCGTCGACGTCTCGCCCGGCACGTTGCCCGCGACGATCACCGTGGCACCGAACTCCCCCAGCGCGCGCGCGAAGCCCAGCACGGCGGCCGCCAGCAGGCCGCGGCGCGCGAGCGGCAGCGTCACGCGCGCGAGCACCTGGCCGAGCGACCAGCCGAGCGAGCGGCCCATCTGCTCCAGGCGGCTCGGTACGCCCTCGAAGGCCACGCGCGCCGTGCGCGCGACGAGCGGCAGCGACATGACCGTGGCCGCCAGCACCGCGCCCTTCCACGACAGCAGCAGATCGGGGTCGAAGCCCAGCACGTCGCGCCCGAGCGGCCCGCGGCGCTCGACGAGCTTCAGCACGCCGTAGCCGATCGCCGTCGGCGGCAGCACGAGCGGCAGCGCCACGAGCGTCTCGACCAGGCTCTTGCCGCGGAAGCGCGTGCGCGCGAGCAGGTAGCCCAGCGCGACGCCGGGAAAGAGCGCCAGGAGCGCGGCGCAGCCCGCCACGCGCAGGCTGATGAAGAGCGGCGTCCACGCCGCGCTCGCCGGAGGCGCGCTCGGCGTGACAGCGCGCCCCGCGCCGCCCGCGCCTCGCGCCTCGCGGTCTCCTGGCGCGTCCGGACCCGGCGGCAGGAACCCGTGCCGCAGCGCCACGGCCAGCGCCTCCTCCCCGGTGATCCACGCGAACAGACGCGCGCTCTCCGCGCTGCCGCCGACGCGCACGGCCGCGTATGACACGACCGGCCCCTCCCCGCGCGGGACGGCGTGGACCACGCGCACGCGTTGCGCGCGCGCCGCGTCGGTGGCGTAGACGACCCCGGCCTCGGCCGCACCCGACTCGACCGCGGCCAGCGTCGCGCGCACGTCGGAGAACGGCACGACCTTCGGCGCCACGACCTCCCACAGTCCGATCTCCGCAAGCCACTCGCGCGCGTAGCGGCCCGCGGGGACGACCTCGGACAGCGCGAGCGCCACGCGGCGCACGCCGGCGTCGCCCAGGTCGGCGGGAGTCGCGAGCTCGACGTCCGCGTCGAGCGGCGCGACCAGCACGAGCTGGTTCGAGAGCCAGGTCGTGCGCGCGACAACCGGCAGCTCCTCCGCCACGCGGTCCGCCTGGAGTTCGTCGGCGGAGAGGAAGAGGTCCGCGCGCGCGCCCGCGACGAGCTGGCGGGCGAGGTCGCTCGACGCTCCGAAGTTGAACCGCACCGGGCCGCCGCCGGTCCGCGTCCACGCGTGTTCCAGGTCGACGCAGACGTCGCGCAGGCTGGCCGCGGCGAACACGCGCAGCGCGTCGTCTCCCGCGGGCCGGCAGGCCGACGCGAGGGGCAGGGCGATCAAACCGAGCAGGATTGGGGAGCGCCGCATCCGGTCCGAGCCCCGCCCTCAGCGGTCCACGAGGAACCGCGCTCCTTCGCTCTCGCGCGGCGCGCGGTCGCGCCCGTCGACGCGCGACTTGCAGGCGTTCGGCCGACGGACGATTCCACAGGAGAGGGCCATGCTGATCCGTGTACGGCGCTATCGGGGCACGGCGCGAGCTTCGAAGGCGTGGATGCGATAGGCGCCGCTCAGGAATTCGACGCGTAGCCTACCCGATAGGTCGGGCACGAGGAGCTTCCACCAGAGGACGTTGACGCCCTTGCGGAGGCGCCGCTTCAGCCGGCGACTGCGCTGCGAGTAGAACGGTTCCTCGCGGGTCTGGAACTCCAGCGCGAGGGTCGTGGGCAGGGCGCTCTCGATCTCGAGGCGGACCACGGCCCAGGTGTCGGGCGGAACCTCGAACCCGGGAAGACGGATCGCGCCGCCGGTGGGCGAACGCACCGCGGCGTAGGGCCCGCGGCCGTCGACGCCCCGCTCGACCTGCGCCCCGAGCTCGGGCGACAGCGCATCCGCGGATTGCTCCGGTCGGGACGTGCCCAGGAGGTCGACGAGCACGTCGGCGGAGGACGCGAACTCCGCCTCCAGCCGTGCGTCGTCGTCGAGCGGCGAGACCGCCGGGCGGTGGGCGGCCAGCGCGCGTTCGACGAGCACGTGCAGCACGACCTCGGGGCGCTCGTCCTCGAGCACCTCGACGTCGAAGTCGGGCGCGTAGTGGAACAGCGTGCGGCGGAAGTGGTCCGCCACCAGGTCCTTCTGCATGTTGCCGAAGGAGTCGTGCAGCATCACCGCGGACGGCAGCGACGGATCGTCGACGACGCGTACCTCCGTCGGCACGAGGCGCACGAAGTCGCGCAGCTCGACCCGCGCGCGGCGCTCGAACAGCGGGATCAGCTCGACGTTCGTCTGGTGCAGCAGGTCCTCGACGTAGAGGCGCTTGCCCCAGTTGTCGCCGGGGTGGGTCGAGAGCTGGATGCGGAAGTCGTCGAGACCGTGCGGCACGACCTGCGGGAAGCGCTGCTGGACCTCCTCCATCATGCGCCAGTAGCCGGCGAGCATTCCGTAGCGGTTCCAGTGCGTGCCGAGCGGGTAGTAGATCTCCTCGCCGGCGAGCTCCGCGCGTCGCCTGGCCACGCCGAGACTCTCGCGCAGGTCGAGCAGCGGAAAGTCCGAGTGCCTCCGCATCCACGCCACGAGCTGATCCAGCCGCGTCGGTCCGACGCGCGTGAGGCCCGGCGGCATCTTCTCGGGGTAGACCGACGACTTGTTGGGCGCCACCGCGAAGACGTACTGGGCTCCGAAGCGCTCGGCGAGCCAGTCGCGGCGATCCTCGAGGATCCGCTGCCAGACGCGCAGGTCCTCCTCCGTGAAGGGGTCCAGTCCGCGGTAGACGTCGATGCTGCGCTCGCGCGTGGTGAACAGCCAGCCGTCGGAGCCGAGCACGAGCTCGTCGGTCGGCGAGACGCCCAGGCCGAAGAGCTTCACGACGTTGTGCCAGCGGATCAGGCGCGCGCGCATCCCGAAGCTGTCGCCCAGGAAGGCGTCGAAGGCGTCGGGGAAGGCCCGCAGCGCCGCCGGCTTCCACGCGAACGCCGGACGCGGGGCCGGCTTGCGTAGCTCCTGGTGCGTCGAGCCCGACTCGTCCCCCACGATCAGCGGGAGCAGGATCGCGGCGACGAAGAGGACGCAGAGGAGCAGGTCGGCCAGCCGTCGCCCGCTGCTGTCGGCACGCTCGGTCATCGCACGGCCGTCAGAAGCGGAAGTAGATGAAAGGAGAGTAGGTACCGGCCGCCATCTGCATGGTCGACGCCACGAAGAGCAGCATCACGCCCGCGATGCTGCAGAGCTCGAGGGCCAGGTCGAGGCCGTTCTGCCCCTCCTGGACGCACCCCTCGCGCCACCTCGCGATGGCGGGCAGGATCGGCATCGAGCCGACCGCTCCGGCCGCGAGTGCGAGCCAGACCTCGGCGTTCAGGTACAGGCCCGTGTGGTAGCGCAGGCCGTCGCCCACGCCCCCGCCGAACATGGCCTGGACGAAGTCGGTCCCGTAGCCGAGCGTCGGCGCGCGGAAGAAGACCCAGCCGACCATCGCGACGACCAGCACGTAGACGTGCCGCAGCGGCCCCAGGCGGTCGACGAGCGCCTTCAGGCCGACGCGCTCGATCACGAGGAACGCGCCGTGGTAGAGGCCCCAGACCACGAAGCTCCAGCTCGCGCCGTGCCACAGGCCGCACAGGAAGAAGACCGTGATCAGGTTGAAGTAGGTCCGCGCGGGTCCGCGGCGGTTGCCGCCCAGCGGGATGTACAGATAGTCGCGGAACCAGCTCGACAGCGAGATGTGCCAGCGGCGCCAGAACTCGGTGATGCTGCGCGCGATGTAGGAGAAGTCGAAGTAGATCTGCAGCGTGTAGCAGACGATCCCGAGCCACGCGACGGGAGCCGTCAGGTCCCCGGGAGCGATCTCGAAGATCTGGTCGGCGATCTTGCCGACGGTGTCCGCCACGAGCAGCTTCTTGCCGAGGCCGACGACGAAGCGCCGGATCCCCGAGGCGAACCCCGCGCGCGTCGCGGCGCGCTCGACGATCTGCAGCGCGACGTCGCGGTAGCGCACGATCGGCCCGGCGATCAGCTGCGGGAAGAGCGAGATGTAGAGCGCGAAGTGGACCGGGTTGCGCTGGACGGGTCCCTCCCGGCGGTACACGTCGACGACATAGGACATCGCCTGGAACGTAAAGAACGAGATGCCGATCGGCAGGTGGATCGGCTGCAGCTCGGGCAGCGCTTCCCCCATGCCAAGGGGGCCGCCGGCGAGTGCGCGCACGCTGTCCCACAGGAAATTGGCGTACTTCCAGTAGACGAGCAGCGCGAGGTTGAACACCACGGCGAGCCCCACGGCCACGCGCGCGCCGCGGCTCCCGCGCATGCCCTCGACCATCAGCCCGAACACGAAGTTCGCGGCGATGGACGCCAGCATGACCAGCACGATCTCCTTCTCGCCCCAGGCGTAGAAGAGCAGGCTGGCCAGCAGCAGGACGAGGTTCTGCAGGAAGCGCCGCGGGAAGCCGCGCACTCCCGCGCGCACGAGCAGCGCGTCCACCGCCGCCAGGCCGAAGTAGAGGCCCAGGACGATGGGAAGGAAGTAGAAGAGGAAGACCGGGCGGTCGAACCGCATGGACGATCAGACGAGCGCCACGCAGTCGATTTCGACGCGCGCGTCCCTGGGCAAGCGGGAGACCTGGACCGTGGCCCGGGCCGGCTTGACCCCGTCGGCGAAGTAGCGGCCGTACACCTCGTTGACGACCCCGAAGTCGTCCATGTCCGCCAGGTAGATCGTGCACCTGCAGACCTGCTGGAGGCTCGAGCCGGCGTCCTCGAGGACGGCCTTCAGGTTGGTCATCGCGCGCTCCGTCTGGGCCGCGACGTCGCCCGCGACCAGCGCGCCGGTCGCGGGGTCGAGGGCGATCTGCCCCGAGCAGTGGACGAACCCGCCGGCGACGATCGCCTGGCTGTACGGGCCGATGGCCTGCGGGGCGAGGGGCGTGCTGACGGCGCGGCGTCGGTCGGACATGGAGGGGCTCACTGGGATCGGGAGTAGCGGGCGCGGACGGCGCGCTCGACGACGGGCGGGACCAGGGCGGACAGGTCTCCTCCCATGGCGCCGATCTGCCGGACCAGGGTACTGGAGACGTGGACGAACTCCGGCGCGGCAACCAGGAACACCGTCTCGATCGCCGGCGCGAGCAGGCCGTTGGTGCGCGCCATCTGCGCCTCGTACTCGAAGTCGCCCGAGTGTCGGAGCCCGCGGACGATCGCGTCGGCGCCCAGGTCGCGGCAGCCGTCGACCACGAGGCCCTCGAAGGAGGCCACGTCGACGCCCTCGAGGTCGGCCGTCAGCTCGCGCAGGAGCTCCATGCGCTCCTCGAGCGGCAGGACGTCGCGCTTCTCCGGGTGCCGGGCGAGGGCGACGCTGACGCGCGGGAAGAGCCGCGCGGCCCGGCGGATCAGGTCGACGTGGCCGCGGGTGGGCGGATCGAAGGACCCCGGAAAGAGCGCGTGCTGTGCCCCCGACATGGCGCGGATTCTACGCCGCAGGAGGGCGCCGGTCTCGCGCGGAGCGCGGCGGCGGAGTCGGGGCGCCGGAATCTGCGCGAGAATCCGCCACCGCCCGCGATTCCGGAGGTCCTCGCCGCGTGCAGTTGCCGTCCTCGCAGCGCGGACCCCCGCGACCGCTCGTCCGCCTCGCGGCCAGCCTCGTCCTCGGCTCGATCGCGGGCGGCGGCTGGCCCGGGCGTCTCGAAGAGTCCTCCGTGCCCTGGACCCTGACGGCGATCGTCGTCACGGCGCTCTGGCTGGGTGCGCGCCTCCACGCGGCGATCTCGGGCTCGTCCCCCGCGATCCGCGCAGGTCTCCGCGAAGCGTGCGAGCCGGGTCCTACGTCCGAGCCGGGTCGCGCGTCCGAGCCGGGAGGCGAGGGGTTCGCGGGCGGGATCTCGAAGGAGCTTGCGCAGGTGCGTGGACGGGGGCTCGCGCGCGGGCGTCCGACGAGCGGCTGGCTCGTCTGGCCGGTGATCGCGCTGCTCGCGGCGGCGCGCGCCGCGCCCGGGTCGGGCCTCTCCGGCGACGCGGGCCCGCGCTACCGACTGCCCGAAGGCGCGGTCGCGGCCGGCGACGTCTGGTCCGTCCTGCCGAGCGAGCGTCCGCCGGTGCTGGCCCGCGGCCCGTGCGGACCTCCGCGCCGGGAGGGCTTCGACGTCCACCTCGACGAGCTCGTGCGGCACGCGGCGAGCGCGGGCCCCGCGGCACGCCTGCGCGCATGGCGCGACGCCGCCGCGCAGCGGTTGCGGGCGCGGCTCGACGGCATCGAACGACAGCCCGCGCGCGGACTCGCCCTCGCGCTGACGCTCGGCGACCGCAGCGAGCTCTCGTACGAGCTCACCGACCTCTTCACGCGCACCGGGTCGCGCCACTGGCTCGCCGTCAGCGGGATGCACGTCGCGCTGGTGTCCGTCCTGCTCGTCGCGCCGGTCTCGTCCCTGCTGATCGGGTCGAGCCGGAGTCGGCGCGCGGTCCTCGCGCGCGCGCTGCTCCTCCTCACCTACGCGACGCTCGCGGGCGGCAGCCCGCCCGTGGCGCGCGCGGCCTTCGCCCTGGCCCTGGGCGCGCTCGCTCCGCACGTGCGACGCGAGGGCGTGCCGTGTCGCGCGGACGGTGTGTCGCTGCTGTCGCTGGCGCTCGCCGCGGAGTGCCTGGTCGATCCCGCGGCGCCGCGACGCCTCGCGGTGCAGTTCTCGTACGCCGCGACGCTGGGGCTCGTGCTCGCGACACGCCCGATCGCCGCGCGCCTGCAGTGGACTCCGCCGACGACGGGCAGCACCGGGCTCCCGCTGCCGCCGGGACCCCGCGCGCTCCTCGCGCGCGCCTGCAGCGCGCTCGCGGGAACGCTGGCGGCTTCGATCGCGGCGACGCTCGCCACGCTGCCCTTCGCCTGGATCCACTTCGGCGAGTTCGCGCCGGTGGGAGTCCTCGCCACACCGCTCTGCCTGCCCCTCGTCGCCTGGTTGCTCGTCGGCAGCTGGTGCGCGCTCGCGTTTCCCGCGTGGACGCCGGAGGCCTTCCTGTCGTTTCCCGCGGAGGCGTGGATCGCCATCCTGCACGCGGCCGACGGCTTGCCGTCGACTCCGACCGTGCTGCCTCCCCGTCCGTTCGCGCTCCGGGCGCTGCTCGCGTGCGGCGGACTCGCGGCTTGCGCAGGCGTGCTGGGGCGTGGCGCGCGTCGACCTCTCGCGCTCCTGCTGGCCGCGACGCTGCTGCCGTGGACCTGCGCACCCGACGGACTCGAGGTCGTCGCGCTCGACGTGGGCCACGGCACGTCCCTCGCGCTGCGCGGACCCGGTTCGAACGTGGTCGTGTTCGACGCCGGCTCGCGCGACCGGACGGGGGTCGCGCGCGCGGCGCTCGCACCGCTGCTGCGCTCCTGGGAGGTCGGCCGACCGGGGATCGTCCTATCCCACGGACACCGCGACCACGCGGGCTCGCTGGGCTGGATCGTCGAGCGCTTCCCGCCCCGCTTCTGGATGGGTGCGCTTCCCGCACCGTTGGCCGAGCGGCTACCGCACGATACCGAGCGCCTCGACCTCGAAGCGACCGGCTTCGTGCGGCGCGCCTCGGGCGGTGGACCGGTCCTCGATCTGGTGCGCGGAGGCCCGCCCCGTCGGCCGGGAGCCGGACCGCACGCGAGCCTCCCGGGCCCGGATTGGGAGGCCAACGAGAGCTCGCGCGCGCTGATCGTCGGGTTCGGCGCGACGCGGCTCGTCCTCACGGGCGACGCCGAGGGGGCCGGGCTCGCCCAGGCCCTCGCCAGCGGCCTGCTGTCCGGCCCGTGCGACCTGCTGCTGCTGCCCCACCACGGTTCCGAGACGGAGCACCTCGGAGCACTGCTGGCCGCGACCCGGCCGGGGGAGGTCTGGATCTCGCGAACCGGGCCGGCGCCCGTGGGGCCCGAGCTGGATCGCCGCGGCCTCCGCTGGCGCTCGACCGCCGCGGGCGAGCCCCTGCTGGCGCGCTTCCGGGCCCTCCGCGGGCCCGGTCGGCCCCCGGCCTGGCCGGCTGGCACGGAACCTGCTCCGTACAGGCCTCGACGACCGGAGACGCCCCTCGTTGCGGAGACCGTTCCCAGGACTCCGCGGGCGTGGTCCGATGTCGAAGCACCTCCCAACGCCTCCACGGCAAGGAGCTCCGGCCCATGCAGCCGTCCAGCGCTCGTTCCGCCCCCACCGTTTCGGTCTTCGCAGGGCTCGCCCTCGCCTTCCCGCTCGCCCTCACGGGAGACGCCGCGCCCACCCGGACCGGCAACCCCGCGTCGGCACGGCAGGCCCCCGCCGCGCAGGCGCCGGTCGACGAGGCCGCGGAGGCGGCCGCCGAGGACGCGCGCGAGCGCCGGCGCCTGCTCCACATGGCCCGCGGACCGGTGCTGCGCGCCAAGACGCGGTGCGTCGACGGCCGCTGGCAGTACCGCACCGACAACACCTGGCGCACGCTGCCGCCCGAGTCGGTCGTGCGCGTCGAGTCCGAGCGCGACGTGCTGGCGCAGGCCGAGAAGCTGCGCCGCTCCGCGGAGGATCCGACCCGCCGCGTGGCGCTCGCCGACTGGATGATCCGCGAGGGTCTCTACGTCGAGGCCAGCCAGGAGCTCGACCGCGTCCTGCGCGCGGACCCCGACTCGGCGCCCGCGCTCCAGCTGCTGCAGAGCAACCCGCCCCCGCTCGCGCTACCGCACGTCGCTCCCGCGGGCGTCGACGCGGAGCCCGACTTCGCCGAGCTGCTGCGCTACGCGTCCGGCGCCACGCCCTGCGTGCGCGAGCTCGCCGTGAACGAACTGCGCGCGCACGAGAGCGAGCAGCTCCTGAGCACGCTGCGCTCGGAGCTGTCCTCGCACTCCGTGCGGCGCCGCGACTTCGCGACGCTCGCGCTGCGGCGCGTCTTCCCCGGACAGGACCTGCCCAGCCTGCTCGATCGCGCGGTGCTCGACGGCTCCGAGGACGTGCGCGCCGGCGCCAGCCTCGCGCTGCGCGACGCCGAGGACACCGAGCTCGTCGTTCCGCTCGCGCGCGCGCTGTCCAGCAGCCACCCGAAGGTCCGCCAGCACTCCATCCAGGCGCTCGGCAACATGGGCTACGGCGCCGCGGTCGAGCCGCTGATGGCGCATCTGGCGGCACTGCCCGCCGCCGCGCAGAGCTCGAACTGGCGTCCGCCGGCCTCACACATCTTCGTCGGCCGGCAGACCGCCTACGTCCAGGACTACGACGTCGAGGTCGCGCAGGGCGCGGCGATCGCCGATCCGCAGATCAACACGCAGATCGAGGGCAGCGTGCTCGACGTCCGGATCTTCAGCGTGCGCGCGGAGTCGGTCGCGATCGAGAGCCGCCACGTGCGCTCGGCCCTCGCCCAGCTGACCGGGGCCGACCCCGGGCGCACGAGCAAGGCCTGGCTCGACTGGTGGGAGGAGAACCGCGGCGAGTGGGCCATGGTGAACTTCCTGCCCGAGGCCGACGCGGCCACCGACGGCCGCACGACGGCGCGCCAGTCCACGGGCACGTGACCCGGGGCTCGCTCGCGGTCCCGAGCATGGAACTCGAGGAGGGCTCCGCGCGGCGCGGAGCCCTTCTTCGTGCACAGCCCGCGCTCAGGAATCCGAGCCCGCGCCGAACGAGCCGTCGATCAGGCCCTTGAAGCCCTGCAGGGCCGTGCGCTGCAGGTAGAACTCGAGCCCGCGGAGACCGCCGAGCTCTTCGCCCCCGCCCGCGCGGCCCGGTCCGCCGTGCACCATCTGCGGCAGCACCATGCCCGGCGACAGCGCCTGCTCGGCCATCTTGTCGCTCGCGATCCACAGGCGTCCGTTCCACGGCGCCATGCCCGCGACGGCGTTCTCGGCCCAGGTCTTGTCGTTCGTGAAGAGGCTCGAGACCAGGCAACCCCCGCCGCGTGCCACGAGCTCGGACGCCTCGGCGGCGTCGCCGGAGTACGGGAGGATCGTCGCGACGGGGCCGAAGACCTCCTCGGCGTGGAACACGTCCGCGCCGGCGTCGTCGGCCACGAGCAGCGTGGGCGCGACGAAGAAGCCCTTGTCGCGCAGCGGCTCGGAGCCGCCGCAGGCGACCTGAGCGGAGCCCGCCAGACGGTCGATGCCGGCGCGCACGTCGCGCAGCTGCGCGGCGCTCGCGAGCGGGCCCATGCGCGTCGTGCGCTCGGACGGATCGCCCACCTCCAGCTTGCCGAGCAGGAGGGCGAGCTCGTCGCGCACCTCCTCGACGCGCTCGCGCGGCACGAAGATGCGCCGGATGGCCGTGCACTTCTGCCCGGTCTTCTGCGTCATCTCGGTGACGAGCGTCGACAGCAGGAGTCCGAAGGTCTCCGACGACGATTCGACGTCGGGCGCCAGGACCGCGGCGTTCAGGGAGTCCGCCTCGATGTTGGCGCGCACGTTGCGCGCGATCAGGTTCTCGTTCGAGCGCAGGATGCGCGCGGTGTGGGAGGAGCCCGTGAAGGCCAGGCTGTCCTGCGGGCCGAGGTGATCGAGCAGGTCACCGGCGGAGCCGCACACGAACTGGAACGCGCCCTCGGGGAGCAGCCCGCTCTCGACGACGATCTGCGCGATGCGCCAGGCGACCAGGGCCGTCGGCGTACCGGGCTTCTCGATCACGGGCGCGCCGGCCAGCAGCGCGCAGGCGGCCTTCTCCATCATGTTCCAGGCGGGGAAGTTGAACGCGTTGACGTGCACGGCGACGCCGTGGCGCGGAACGCGCACGTGCTGGCCCCAGAAGCGCGCGGTGCGGCCGAGCTGGACGCCGTCGCCGTCGAC
>CAYGPA010000062.1:8420-16000 GCA_964351535.1 uncultured Planctomycetaceae bacterium | reverse complement strand
TAGTAGAGGTCCTCGCGGAAGCGCCCCTGCTTGATCTCCTCGGCGAGGTCGCGGTTCGTCGCCGCGATGACGCGCACGTCGATCTGCAGCGTTTCCTCTCCGCCGACCCGCCGCAGCTGGTGGCGTTGCAGCACGCTCAGGAGGTTCACCTGCAGGTGCAGCGGCATCTCGCCGATCTCGTCGAGGAAGATCGTGCCGCCCGAGGCGCGCTCGAAGCGGCCCATCTTCTGGCGCTCGGCTCCCGTGAACGCGCCGGCCTCGTGACCGAACAGCTCGCTCTCGAGCAGGGCCTCCGGGATCGCGCCGCAGTTGACCGACACGAACGGACCGTTGCGCCGCGCGCCCTCGTTGTGGATGGCCTGGGCGAGCCGCTCCTTGCCCACGCCGGTCTCGCCCGTGATGAGCAGCGACGAGTCGGTCTCCACGACGCGATCGACGAGCTCGCGGAAGCGGCGCATGCGCGGGCTGCGCGAGTGGAAGTCGCCGAGCGTCGGGTCGCTGTCGCGACGACCTGCGAGCGGGTCGCGCAGGTGGGCTCCGTCGGAGCCGGCGATCGCCTCGACGGCCTCCCGCAGCTCGTGCGCCGAGTCGCCGGACTCGAGGATCCCCGAGACGCCGGCCGACAGCAGGCGCGCGCGCTCGACGTCGTCGGCCTCGTCGGTGACGATCACCAGGCCCGGCCTGGGCGCGCCCGACGACGGGGCGTCGAGCCCCTTGAGATCCTGCGGGCGGATGCTCGAGCGCCGCACGATCAGGAGGTCGGCGACCTCCTCGGGAGCGGCGGAGGCGGGGTCGAGCTTGGGGTCGACGATCTCGAAGTCCATGCGGGACGGGCCCAGCAGCTGCTCGAGCTGTCCGCGGAGCTCGTCGTCCTCGACGGCGACGACGGGCCTGCGTCGCGAGCGACGCCTCGGAGGTTGGGATTCCTGTTCGGAGGTCAAGACTCCGGATTCTATCGGTGTCATGGCCTCCGATTCAAGCCCGGCGGAGGCCCGAATCGCCGTCCAGAGCCTCTGGGGCGGCTTGGCACGCCGGTTGTTCTAGGGACCGCGAACGCCCGACTCCGACACGCCGCCCCCTCCGACGAGCCATGACCGAAACGACCGCCACGACCGTCCCGGCCCCGAACTCGCCCACGGGCCTCCGCCAGCGCGTCGCCATCCTCGGGGCCACCGGCCTCGTCGGCCAGGAGATGACGCGCCTGCTGGAGGAGCGCGGCTTCCCCGCCGCGAACCTGTTGCCGCTCGCGTCCCCGCGGTCGGGTTCGCGCGCGATCTCGTTCGCGGGCCAGTCGGTGCCGGTGTTGCCCGTGTCGCGCGACGCGCTCGACCGGGCCGACCTGGTGCTCGCGAGTGCGGGCGGTGACGTGAGCCGCGAGTGGCTGCCCGGCGCGGCCGCGGGCGGCGCGGTGTGCATCGACAACACGAGCGCGTTCCGCATGGACCCCGAGGTGTCGCTGGTCGTTCCCGAGGTCAACGCGCACGAGCTCGACCGCGTGGAGCTCGGCGGCCGCGGAGCGATCGTCGCCAATCCCAACTGCTCGACGATCCAGCTCGTCGTGGCCCTCGAGCCCCTGCGCCGCGCGTTCGGGCTCGAGCGCGTGCAGGTCAGCACCTACCAGAGCATCTCCGGCGCCGGCCGCCGCGCCGTCGAGACCTTCCGCGCGGCCTCCTCCGCGTTCCTCGCCGGGGACGCCATGGCCGAAGTCGATCCCGGCGTGCCGGCCTTCGACGTCCTGCCTCGCATCGGCGAGACGGGCGACGAGGGCCAGACGTCCGAGGAGTGGAAGATGATCCGCGAGACGTCGAAGATCCTCGGCGAAGCGGTCCCCGTCGACGTCACGTGCGTGCGCGTGCCGGTGATGGTCGGACACGCCGAAGCCGTCGTCGTCGAGACGCGCGAGCCCGTCACGGTCGCCGCGGCGCTCGAGGTGCTGAGCGATGCACCTGGCGTGCGCGTCCACGCCGACGGCGCCCCGCCGACGCCCGCGGCGGTCGCGGGATCGTACGACGTCCACGTCGCTCGCGTGCGCGCGTCGCGCACGTTCGAGCACGGCCTGCAGTTCTGGGTGGTCGCCGACAACCTGCTCAAGGGCGCCGCCTGGAACGCCGTGCAGATCGCGGAGTCCATCGTCGCGCGCTCTTCCCGCCCCGCCTTGCAGCGAGCATGAGCCGAGCACGCTCGGCCCGCATCGACCTCACACGCTCCATCCGACCGCTTTCCTCGACAGGTACTCACCTCCCGTGATCCAGACCACTCGCAAACCCATCGTCCAGAAGTACGGAGGCTCGTCCCTGTCGACGGTCGACAAGGTCCGCCTCGTGGCGCGCAAGATCCTGCGCTCGGTCGACAGCGGCCGCCCCGTCGTCGTGGTCGTCTCCGCCATGGGGAACACGACCTCGGAGCTCATCGAGCGCGCTCGCCAGGTCTCGCCGTCCCCGCCGCGCCGCGAGCTCGACGTGCTGCTCTCCTCGGGGGAGCGCATGAGTACGGCTCTCCTGGCCATGGCCCTCGAGGAGGCCGGAAGCTGCGCCATCTCCCTCACCGGCCCCCAGAGCGGCATCTTCACCGACGACCAGCACACGAACGCGACCATCGTCGACGTGCGCCCCGAGCGCGTCGCGAAGGAGCTCGACGCAGGCCACGTCGTCATCGTCGCCGGCTTCCAGGGCCTGAGCCCGACGGGTGAGGTCACCACGCTCGGGCGTGGTGGTTCCGACACGACCGCCGTCGCGCTCGCCGGAGCGCTCGGAGCGGAGCGCTGCGAGATCTACTCGGACGTCCAAGGCGTCTTCACGGCCGATCCGCGCATCGTCGACGAGCCCCTGCACCTCGGCCAGGTCGATTCGCAGCTCATGGGCGAGTACGCGCTGCACGGAGCGCGCGTGCTGCACCCCGCATCGCTCGAGTTCGCGCGCGAGAACCGCGTGTCGATCCACGCGGGGTCGACGTTCGGCGACGATCGCTTCACGCGCATCCGCAGCGCGGCGAGCCTGGCGTTCAGCGAGCACGCCGACGAGACGCCGACGGTGGTCGGCGTGACGTCGCGCAAGAGTCGCGTGCACCTGCACGGCCGGTCGCTCGACGCGAATCTCTACGAGCGCGCCGTGGACTGCCTCGACGGGGACGAAGGCCTGCTGCGGCAGGTCTCCGACACGTCCGAGCACCTGCTCGTCGACATCGAGGACGTGCCCGATCCGGAGCGCGTGCACGCCGTGCTGCGCGAGGAGCTGCGCGGCCTGGCCACGGTGACCGACGAGCTCGCCTCGGTCTCGGTCGTCACGCAGCCGCGCGTCACCGGCGAGCTCTTCGGTCGCGCCGAGGCCTCGCTGACCCGGGCCGGTGTCGAGGCGTCGTCGGTCTACCGCCGTCCGCACTCGATCACGTGCGCCATCGACAAGGCCGACCGCGCCGCGGCCGTGCGCGCGTTGCACTCGAACCTCGTCGAGGACGCCCTGGCGGTGAGGGCCTGACCATGGCGGCCACCTCGAATCCGAGCGCCCGTCGAAAGGCGAAGAAGGGCATCTCGCTGCGCAGGCCCGACCTGCGCGACGGGGCCGTGCTGTGGCGCATGGCGAAGGACTCGGGGACGCTCGACCTCAACTCGCCGTACGCCTACCTCATGTGGTGCGACCACTTCGCCGAGACCAGCGTGCTCGCCGAGGTCGACGGCTGGCCCGCGGGCTTCGTGATCGGGTTCCGGCCGCCGGAGCACCCCGGGGTCCTGTTCGTCTGGCAGGTCGCCGTCGCGGACGAACACCAGGGGCTCGGCCTCGCGAGCCGCATGCTCGACGCGCTCGTCGAGCGCTGCGGCGCCGAGGCCGTCGAGGCGACCGTCACACCGTCCAACACCGCCTCGCGGAAGCTCTTCCGCGCGCTCGCGCGCCGCCATGGCTGCGAGTGTCGCGAGGAGCCCCGCATCGAGGCCGAGCACTTTCCCGACCAAGGACACGAGTCCGAGGTCCTCTTCCACATCGGACCGATCGGCAAGCAACGATGAAGCGCCACGACGAACGAAACTCCATGCACGTCTTCGAAGAGCACGAATCCGAGGTGCGCAGCTACGTCCGCGCCTTTCCCACCGTCTTCGACCGTGCGCGCGGCAGCCGGCTCTACGACGAAGAGGGCACCGTCTACATCGACTTCTTCAGCGGCGCGGGCGCGCTCAACTACGGCCACAACCACCCGCGCCTGAAGGAGGATCTGCTGGAGTACCTGACGGGCGACGGCATCACGCACTCGCTCGACATGGCCACGCGCGCCAAGCGGCGCTTCATCGAGCGCTTCCACGAAGTCGTGCTCGAGCCGCGCGGGCTCGAATACAAGCTGCTCTTCCCGGGCCCCACGGGCACCAACGCGGTCGAGGCTGCGCTGAAGCTCGCGCGCAAGGCCACGGGTCGGAGCACGGTGTTCGCGTTCCAGGGCGGCTTCCACGGCATGACGCTGGGATCGCTCGCGATCACGTCCAATCGCATGAAGCGCGACGGCGCGGGGCAACCGCTCGAGCACACGCGCCTGCTGCCGTTCGACGGCGAGGAGCGCGACGGACTCGACTCGCTCGCCTACCTGCGCCGCGAGCTCGACCAGGCGGCCGCGCGCGACGAGCTCCCGGCGGCCATCGTGCTCGAGACCGTGCAGTGCGAGGGCGGCGTCCGCGTCGCGGAAGCGGACTGGCTGCGCGGTGTCGAGGCGGCCTGCCGCGCCCACGGTGTCCTGCTGATCGTCGACGACATCCAGGCCGGATGCGGACGCACGGGCCGCTTCTTCAGCTTCGAGGAGAGCGGAGTCCAGCCCGACCTCGTGTGCCTCTCCAAGTCGCTCTCGGGCCTCGGCATCCCGATGGCGCTCGTGCTGTTGCGCGAGAGCCTCGACGTCTTCCAACCGGGCGAGCACAACGGGACCTTCCGCGGCCACAACCTCGCCTTCGTGACGGCGACGCGGGCCCTCGAGTTCTGGGCGGACCGCAAGTTCCAGCGCGCCGTCGAGGCCAAGGCGCTCCTGCTGCGGCACCGGCTCGAGTCGATCGCCGAGCGGCGCGAGGACGTCGAGATGGCCGTGCGCGGTCGCGGCATGGTGCAGGGCATCGCGTTCGACGACTCGTCGCTGGCCGAGGCCGTCTCGCGCGAGTGCTTCGAGCGCGGGCTGGTCATCGAGACGGCCGGGCACGAGGGTGAGGTCCTCAAGTTCCTGCCGGCGTTGACCATCGACGTCCCGTCGCTCGAGGAGGGGCTCGACATCGTCGAGGAGAGCCTGCGCGCCGTCCTCGCGAAGCAGTCCGAGCCGGTGCTGGTGTGACAGCCGACCGACGGCAGACCAAGGAGTACCCGCTTTGAAGATCGTTCGACTGCAAGACCTCATCGGAACGTCGCGTGACGTGCACGGTCCCAACTGGAAGAGTCGTCGCTTCCTGCTCGCGCGGGACGGGATGGGTTTCTCGTTCCACGAGACGATCATCCCGGCCGGAGCGGAGCTCCGCATGTGGTACAAGCACCACCTCGAGGCCGTGTACTGCGTCGCTGGCAACGGCAGCATCGAGGACCTCGAGACGGGCGAGGTGCACGCGATCGAGGACGGGACGCTCTACGCTCTCGATCAGCACGACCGCCACGTCTTGCGCGGCGGCTCGCAGGACATGCGGCTGGTGTGCGCCTTCAACCCGCCCGTGACCGGTACCGAGGTGCACGACGCCGACGGCGCGTACGTGCTCGACGACGCCGAGACGCAGGGGGGCAGCCAGTGACCGTGCTGACGGAGTCCCGACGCGATCGCGAGGTCGCGATCGAGCTCGACGGGCGCCCCCGCGCGACGCTGGGATGCGTCCAGCTGCCGACCGACCTGACGCTCGACGAGGAGGGTCCCGCGCTCGTCGCGCGCCTCCCCGGCGTGCGCCTGCGGCTGCAGAAGGTCGAGCTCGACGGCGAGGCGCTCGACCTCGCGAACTACGAGACCGGGCGCGGGCGCATCGCGCGCGCGGCCGCCACGCTGCGCCCCGTCGGCGGGCTCGACGTCGTCGGCCTGGCCTGCACGTCGCTCGCGTTCGCGCTCGGGCGCGAGCACGTCCAGCGCGAGCTCGCCGAGGCGCAGCCCGGCGCCCGGGTCACCGACATGGCCTCCGCGCTGCTCGCGGCGCTCGACCAGCTCGGCGTGCGCCGGCCCGCGCTGCTCACGCCGTACGTCGACGAGCTCCACGAGCGCAACCTCGCGCTGCTGCGCGAGAGCGGCCGCGAGGTCGTCGCGCACCGCAACCTCGGCCTCTCGACCGACGAGGAGATCAGCGCCGTGTCGTCGCGCTCGCTGCGGCGCCTCGCGCTCGCGGCGGACGCCGACGAGGCCGACGCGCTCGTCATCGCGTGCAGCGCGTTCCGCGCGTGCCGACCGGGCCTGCTCGACGCGCTCGAGGACGAGCTCGGCAAGCCCGTGTTGAGCTCGCAGCAGGTCTTCCTCTGGCACCTCCTGCGCCTGGCGGGGATCGAGGACCGCGTCGGGGGTTACGGCTCGCTCTTCACCCGGGGCGCCGTCGGCGCGGACGTCCGGTCGCCCGTGACGACCGCGGCCGCCGCGCCGGATTCCGATCTCTATCCGAGCCGCGTGCCGGAGCCCGCCCTCGTGGAGCGCGTCGACCCCGTCGTCGACGACGCGGCCCGCGACCGCGGTCCGCTGAGTCCCGCACAGGTCGATCGCTTCGAGGACCGCGGCGCGCTCGTGCTGCGCCAGGTCTTCTCGCCGGACGAGGTCCGCACGCTGCGCGGCACGATCGAGGAGCTGCGCGAGCACTACGAGTCGCTCTCGTACGAGGAGCTCGACCGCACGACCGACATGCGCGTCATCACCGAGCGCGGCGGCTCGCTCGTCGACGACGAGAGCGAGACCCCGACGCTCAAGAGCATCTGGCAGATCCACCTGCCGCCCGAGCACGCCGCGCACATGCTGTTCGCGGCCGACATCGCGCGCCGCGCGGTCTGCGACGCGCGCCTGGTCGACGTCGCGCGGCAGCTCGTGGGCGAGGACGTCTACATCCACCAGAGCCGCGTCAACTTCCAGCGCGGCGTGTCCGCGCAGAGCCGCGGCGGCAGCGGCTTCCTGTGGCACCAGGACTTCGAGCAGTGGCACTGCGAGGACGGCATGCCGCGCATGCGCGCGGTCTCGATGGCCGTGCTGCTCGAGCGCGCCGTTCCCGCCAACGGCGCCCTGATGGTCATGCCCGGATCGCACCGCCGCATGGTGCAGGCCTACGGGGACCCGTCGGAGTCCGAGCGCTACGCCAAGGGTGCCCTGTCGCGCGGGCCCGAGCTGCCGACCGAGGTCTTCGCGCGCCTCGCCGACGAGCACGGCATCGCGTACTGCCGCGGTGAGCCCGGCGACGTCGTGCTCTTCGACTGCAACACGATCCACGGCAGCCACACGAACATCTCGCCGTGGGGACGCAGCATGTTCTTCGCCGTGTACAACGCGGTGTCGAACACGCCCGCGCCGCGTCCGTTCGCGGCCGCCGAACCGCGACCCGAGCACATCGGGAGCCACGATCCGCGCTTCGCGGGCGTCGCGCTGCCCGCGCTGCACCAGTCGCTGGCCTCGGCGTT
>CAYGPA010000062.1:0-8320 GCA_964351535.1 uncultured Planctomycetaceae bacterium | reverse complement strand
ATCTCCGGCACCAGGATCACCACGAGCGAGCTCGCGAGCAGGATCACGAGGAACGGCGGCGTGCCGCGCAGGATCTCGAGGTACGGCCGTCGGAAGATCGCGATGGCCGTGAAGATGTCGCAGCCGAAGGGCGGCGTGGCCGAGCCGATCGCAACCTGCATCGTCACGACGGTGCCGACGAGCACGGGATCGACGCCGGCCTGCGCGGCGGCGGGCGCGAAGATCGGCGTGAGGATCAGGATCACGACGATGGGGTCGACGAACATGCAGCCCACGAAGGTTGCCACGGCGATCGAGAACAGCACGTGGAGCTCTCCCGAGCCCTCGTCGAGACCGAAGACGCCCTCGACCAGCAGGCGGGGCAGCTCCGCGTACGACACGACCCACGAGAACGCTTGACCGGCGCCCACGAGCACGAAGACGACCGCGGTCACGAGCGCCGTCGAGCGCGCGATGTCCACGATCTGGCGCGGGCGCAGCTCGCGGAAGACGAGGAACTCGAGCACCGCGGCGTACAGCACGCTGACCGCCGCGGCCTCGGTGGGGCTGAAGAGGCCCGAGTAGATGCCTCCGACGACGATGACGGGGAAGCCCGCGGGCAGCAGGGCCCGACCGACGGCGCGTCGGCGCTCCGCGCGCGAGGCGGCGGGTTGTGCAGGAACCCCGAAGCGCGCGGCCGCGACGCGGCAGTAGGCGCAGATCAGCACGAGCACGAGGAGCCCGGGGCCGATGCCCGCGAGGAAGAGCTCGCCGATCGACGTGCCCGACACGACGCCGTAGACGATCATGCCGATGCTCGGCGGGATGAGCAGCGCGATGTCGCTCGCGTTGATGATCAGCGCCATCGCGAACGAGTCCGGATAGCCCGCGCGCACGAGCCGCGGCCGCAGCGGGCTCCCGATCGCGACGACGGTGGCCTGCGTGGAGCCCGAGATCGCGCCGAACAGCGTGCAGCTCACGGCCGCCGTGATCGGCAGCCCTCCGCGCCGGTGGCCGACGAAGCACATGACGACGTCGAGCAGGCGATCGGCGGCCTGGCCGCGCGTCATGATGTCGGCCGCCAGCACGAACATCGGGACGGCGATCAGCGCCGCCGGCTGGATGCCCGTGATCCACTGCTGCACGAGCACTTCGGGGCTCGCGTAGCGGAAGGGCTCGAAGAAGAGGAGCGCCACCAGCGCGGACGCGAGCAGCGGGACCTTCATCGGGTACCCGAGCAACAGGAGCGCGATGAGGACGATCGCGATCGTGAGGGCCAGCGCGGTCATCCCCCGTCACGCGCCCCCGCGCGGCTCCTCGGGCTCTGGCTCGAGCTCCTCGGGGCGATCGAGCTTGTCGAAGGCCACGTACGCGTCCGGTCCGACGACGTTGCGCGCCGCCGCGAAGGCGTACTGCACGCCTCCGAGCAAGAGTCCCGCGGGCGCGACGAGGTAGACCCAGCTCAGCGGCACGCCGAGCACCGGCGAGCGGCGGTCCACGCTGAGCGCGTAGTGCGCCGCGTACCAGGCCAGCGCGAAGAGCAGCAGCGCCGTCGTGGCGCAGACGACGGCCAGCAGCCAGCGACGCGCGCGCGTCGGCAGGGCGTCGCTGAGAGCCGTCATGCGGATGTGCCGCCCCTCTCCCGCGGCGTAGCTCAAGCCCACGAAGCACACGAGCACGATCAGGAACTGGTTCAGCTCCTCGGTCGCCGCGATCGTGTTGCCCGTGAGGTTGCGCGCGAACACGTTCACGATCGTCGCGGTGGCCATGAGGATCATGGCGCCGGCGAGCAACCACCCCTCGAGCCTGCGCTGCATGGCGTGCAGTCTCTTCACCGGTCCGATCCTATCGGCTGGGCGCTTCCGACCGAAGGCGCGCGGCCGTGGCGCGGACCCGGAACCGCCCAACCCGGAGGCACCCATGTCCGCTGATCTCGAGCCCCGTCCGCTGAGCCCGCACGCGAGGCGCGCCTTGCTCGCCGCGTGCGCCTGCGCGTTCCTCGCCGGAGCCTGCGGCGGCACCGACGGATCCTCCGACGCGAACCCGTCCCCGGAGACCTGGCGCTTCGCGATCGAGGAGACCGCGGGATCGGTCCAGGACGCCTACGCGCGGGAGTTCGCGCGGCTCGTCGAGGAGCGCAGCGACGGCGCGATCGAGGTCAAGGTCTATCCGTACGGGACGCTCGGCACGAGCGACGACATCACCGAGCAGCTGCGCATGGGCTCCCTGCAGTTCGCGATGGCCTCGCCCGGCCACCTCGGCAAGTCCATCCCCGAGCTCCAGGTCTTCCTGCTGCACTTCCTGTTCTCCGATGACGACGACGTGAATCTCGCGGCGATCCGCGATCCGGAGCTCCGCGCGGAGCTCGCGCCGCTGTTCTCGGAGAAGGGGCTCGAGCTGTTCGGGCTCCTGCCGGAGGGCTGGATGGTCTGGACGACGAAGAAGCCGATCCGCGAGCCCGAGGACTTCGAGGGCGTCAAGATCCGGACGATGACCTCGCCGCTCCTGCTGGCTGCCTACGAGGCCTACGGCGCGAGCCCGCAGGCGATGCCGTACGGGGAGGTGTACAGCGCGCTGCAGCTCAACATGATCGACGCCCAGGTGAACCCCGTGTTCGCGATCGAGGAGATGAGCTTCTACGAGGTCACCAGCCACATGATCTTCGCGCGTCCGGCTCCGTTCCTGACGACGTTCGTGACCAACGCGCGCTTCCTCGCCGACCTGGCTCCGAGGCGGCGCGACATGATCCGCGAAGTGGCGCGAGAGCTCGACGAGTTCCTCGCGGACGTTCAGGAGCGCACGAACGCGGAGCGCCTCGAGCAGATCCGCGAGCGCAAGCCCGACATGGCCTTCATCGAGCTGGACGAAGCGCAACGCGACGCGTTTCGTCGGCGCAGCGCCTCGGTGCGCGAGCTCTTCGTCGAGTCGACGGGCGATCGGGGCCGCGCGCTCCTGGAGGCACTCGTCGCGGCCGTCGCGCGGGCCGAAGCCGGGGGCGGCTGAGGCGGGTCGCGCCACCGCCCGCCGCGGGCGCGTTCAGTCCTTCTTCTTCTTCTTGCCCAGCAGTCCGCCCAGGGCGTCCTTGGCGCTGTCCGCGTCCAGCTCGCCGTTCTTCAGGGCCTCGAGCTCGCCCGTCAGACCCTCGGCCGCCTTCTCCTTGAGCTCGTCGAGGTCCTGCGGCAGGTCCAGGCCCGTCTCCTGTTCGAGGCGGTCGAGGTGCTGACCCAGCTCGCCCTGCAGCCGGTTCGCGAGCTCTTGCCTGCCGGCGGCGACCAGGGCGTCGGAGAGGGCCGAGGAGTCGAGGTGGATGCGCGGGGCGTCGATCGCGCCGGAGAGGCCGATCGGCAGCACCAGCGAGTCGAGCGGCGTCGGCTCCAGCTTGCCGACCTGCAGGACCGTGTCGCGGAACGTCGCGCGGAGCGGCAGGTCGAGGTGGCCGATGCGGCCGTCGAGCCACGAGCCGTCCAGCTCGAGGTCCAGCGTGCCGCCGCGCAGCGGCGAGCCGCCGGGCAGCTTCAGCTTCGCCAGCACGTCGTCGACGGCGAGCCCCTTCCACGAGAAGCTCAGCGCCCCGTCGCCGCCCGCGCGCGACGCCGGCGAGAGGTCGAAGCCGAACGCGATGGCGCCGTCGCGCGACGTGAGCGCGAGCCGCGGGGGGGCGTCGACGAGCCCCGGGTGCGTGGACAGCTCGTGCGCGCTCAGATCGAACACGCGGCCCGGCAGGTACGACGTCTTCAGGCCGTCCACGACGAGCTCGGAGAGGAGCAGCGTCGGCGCCTCCTCGGCCACGTTCGCAGCCACGTTGAACCAGCCGCGCTCGCGCACCTCGCGCTCGATGCGCTCGGCGAACGACTCGTCGTCCTCCGCCGCGGCGCCCTCCGCGTCCGGCTCGCCGGCCAGGCGGTCGAGCCACGAGCGCACCTGGGACAGGCGCGACTTCCAGAGCTCGACGTCGGTGACGACGTCCTCGAGCGAGTAGTCGCCGGGGAGCCGCGGACCCCGGGCCGCGGGCTCCTCGACGGGCGCGGGTTTCGGCCGCGTGCGGACGCCGGGCTCCGCGCGCGCCGCGCCGCTCTCGGCGTCGCGCACGACGACCTTCGCGACGTGCACGCGGCGGCGCAGGAAGTCGAGCTGATCGACGTCGGCCTCGAGCTCGGCCGCGCGGAAGAGGTCCTCGGTCAGCTGGTTCGGATCGGCCAGCGCCAGCCCGTCGATCCCGAAGCGCGCCTCGTTCAGGTCGATGCGCAGGCCGGCCACGTCGACGGTCGCGCCGTTGGTGCGCTCGAGCCCGGCGACGAGGTGCTCGCGCACCAGCGGCCCGGCGAACTCCTTCTGCGCGAACCAGGCGCCGACGAGCGCCAGGACGAGCAGCGCCGCGCCCCACACCCGGATCGGGTTGCCGACGCGCTTGGCGAGCTTCTGCTCCCACGACTTGCGGCCCGTGCCGCCGAAGAAGAGCCAGATCAAAGCGCGTGCCCACGGCTTCGACGCGAGCTCCTGCATGCGCCCGGGGTGTTCCTGGGCCGCCAGCATGCGCCGCCGGAAGCCGCCGACGAGGCGCACCAGCGCGAACCCGAGCCCGATCCCGAGCGCGAGCCCCACGACCATGCCGCCCGCGTAGGCGTAGTACTCGAGCCCCGACCACGCCAGGATCGGCGCGTTCAGCAGCGACTCGAAGAGCCCCGCCGTCGGTCCGTCGAGCAGGAACTGGCCGATGCGAAACGACAGCGGAACGACGAGGTACGAGAGCAGCTTCGCGAGCGCCGCGATCACGAGCGCCAGACCGAGGTTCGCGTTGACGACGAGCAGCGCCGCGACCAGCAGCACGAACGTCGCCGGGCCCTGGACCAGGCCGGGCGCGAAGCCCAGGAGCGCGCCGAGCACGCAGGCGGCGAACAGCTGGAACGGCGTGGCCTTGCCGCGCAGGATCTTGCCGATACGACGGGTCACCATGGTGGGAGCTCCTCCGGGAGTCGCCGGATCTTGGACCCTTCGATCCGCGGCTTCTCCCCAATCCACCCAACTTTCGAGAAACCCGCCCCGCGCGGCGCCTGGACGTCGCGGCGCGTGCGGAGGGGTCGGCCGCCGTGTGCGGGGCGGAGGAGCTCAGCCGTCGGTGGTCGAGGCCTCGAGCGGCTTCGCGGCGTCCTCGACGTTCGCCACGGTCTCGTCGATGGAGTCCTTCGCGCTCTCGATCTCCGCCACGGTCTCGTCGGTCTCCTCCTCGACGCCGGTGACGGCCTCGTTCACGGAGGTCGTGGTCTCGTGGATCCTGTCCGAGACGGTCTGGAGCGAGTTGCAGCTCGCCGCCAGCCAGGTGGCGGACAGGGCGAGGGCCAGGGCGGTCGGGCGGAGCCTCGAAGGGGGCTGGATCATGGCGCTTCTTCCGGGATTGCAGGGATAGGGCCGCGGCGGATGCGAGGGGCCGCCACGTATCTCTGCCCTGCGTCGGGGGAGCGCGGACCCCGTACCCGATTTCGCGCTACCCTGCGGAAACCCGCTGGCGCGGCCGACCTGGGAGACTTCGCGAGCGGGCGGAGCCTCCCGCGGCGCGTCGCGGCGCGCGCCCGTGGACGACCTCAGCCGAACTCTCTACGACGACATCCGACGCATCGCGGCGGGGCAGCTGCGCCGCGAGCGCGCCCTGCGCTCGATCTGCGCGACCGACCTCGCCCACGACGCCATCGAGCGCGCCCTGCGCCAGGGCGCGGCCGACGGCGTGACGCGGGCGGAGCTCTTGCGCCGGGTCGCGCGCCTCTGTCGGCAGGTGCTCGTCGACCGCGCGCGCGCCCGGCAGCGGCTGCGGCGCGGCGCCGGCTCGCGGCCGGAGCGCCTGGACGTCGACCCGGAAGCGGCCGAGGGGCTCGGGCCGCTCGACCTCGTGGCGCTCGACGAGGCGCTCGACCGGCTCGCCGAGCTGAACGCGCGCCACGCCGAGATCGTCGAGCTGCGCTTCTTCGCCGGCTCCACGATGCCGGAGGTCGCGGAGGCGCTGGGCTGCAGCCTGAGCCTCGCCGAGAAGGACTGGCGCAAGGCCCGCGCGTGGCTCGCGCTGGCCCTGGAGGACGAGGCGGGCGATGGAGGCTGAGCTCTACGCGCGCGCCGGCCGGCTGTTCGACGAGCTCGTGGACCTCTCGCCCGCGGAGCGCGAGCACGCGCTCGAACGCGCGCAGGCGAAGGACCCCGAGGCGGCCGCGCTGGCGCGCCGGCTGATCGAGCGCGACGACAGCGAGCGCGCGTCCCCGCTGGACGCCGCGGCGTACGCGATGGCGGCCGCGTTCGACGCGGACGACCCCGCCGGCGTGCTGGGCGCGGCGATCGGTCCCTACGAGGTCGAGGCGCTGCTCGGCAGCGGCGGCATGGGCGCGGTGTACCTGGCGCGCCGGCGCGACCCCGAGGCGCGCGTCGCGATCAAGTTCGTCACGCTGAACGCCGCGCCGGCGGCGGCGCTCGAGCGCTTCCGCAGCGAGGCGCAGCTGCTCGCCTCGGTCGATCACCCCGGCGTGGTGCGCTACCGCGACTCGGGCGTCGATCGGCGCGGGCGCCCCTACCTCGTCATGGATCACGTCGACGGCGTGCAGCCGTCGCACCGCGTGCCCGAGCTCGCCGCGAGCGTCCGGCGGACGGTCGCGATCGTCGTGGCGATGGCCGAGGCCGTGCACCACCTGCACCAGCGCCGCGTGCTGCACCGCGACCTGAAGCCCTCGAACGTGCTGCTGCGACGCGACGGCGACGCGCTGCTGCCGGTCGTCCTCGACCTCGGCGTCGCGCGCGCGCTGGCGGGGCCCGAGGAGGCGAGCCGGCCCGCCACCGCGACGGGCACGCTGGGTCTCGGACCGGTGGGAACGCCGGCGTTCATGAGCCCCGAGCAGGCGCGCGACGCCTCGGACCTCGACGTGCGCACCGACGTGCACGGGCTCGGCGCCGTGCTGTACGCGCTCTTGACCGGCCGGCCGCCGCGCGAGCTGGACACGCTGCCCGGCGACGATCCGCTCGCGTTCCACGAGCGCCTGCGCAGCGAGGCGCGCCCGCCCAGCTCGCGCGTGGACGCCGCCGAGTTCCCCGGCGACCTCGCGGCTCGCCGCGCGCGCGCGATCGACCGCGACCTGGACGCCGTCGTGCTGAAGGCCGTCGCGCTCGACCCCGAAGAGCGCTACGGATCCGCCGAGGCCTTCGCGGCCGACCTCCTGCGCTGGCAGGGGCACCTGCCGGTCACCGCGCGCTTGATCGGCCCGCTGGGCCGCCTGGGCAAGGCCGTTCGCCGCCGGCCGCTGCAGAGCGCGCTGATCGCCGGCGCGCTCGCGTTGCTCGTCGGCACGTCGGTGGTGACGTCGGTGAGCCTGTCGCGCGAGGCGCGTGCGCGGCGGCAGTACGAGGAGCAGCTGGCGACGACCGAGGCGGTCAATCTCTTCTTCACCGAGGACGTCTTCGCGCGCGCGCTGCCCGAGTTCGACGGCCCGCAGGCGCCGGTGATCGACGTGCTGCGCGACGCGGCCGACGGCGTCGGCGAGCGGCTCGACGCGCAGCCGGCGGACGCCGTGGCGGTGCGGGGAGCGCTGCTCGGCGTGTTCGAGCGGCTGGGCGCGACCGAGGAAGCCGACGAGCAGATGCGGCGGGCCGCGCGGCTCGTCGGGGAGCTCGCGCCCGACCATCCGCAGCGACTGCGCTACGAGTTCGAGCTCGGCGTGGCCTTCACGCGTCGCAGCCGCTGGGAAGAGGCCGAAGCGGTGCTGCGCGGAGTCGTCGAGCGCGCCGGGAAGGCGACCACGCCGCTGCCGGAGCTCGAGGGCGTGGCCGCCAGCGTGCTCGGCGTCGTCCTGCTCTCGCGCAACGAGCTCGAGGAGGCCGGCCGCTGGATCGACCTCGCGCTCGAGCGCATCGGCGCGGACGATCCGCGGCGCTTCGAGGTCCTCAACAACCTCGCGCTGCTCGAGTGGTCGCGCGGCGACCGCGACGCGACGATCGAGGCGCTGCTGGGCCTGCTCGAGCAGGCGGAGACGCGCTACGGGCCGGACCACACGCACGTCGTGGGCGTGTGCTCGAACCTCGCGACGCTGTACCTGGACCGGCGCCAGCCCGACCGCGCGCTGCCGTACGCGCGCCGCGCCGTCGCCGTCGCGCAGAAGATCTTCGATCCCGGTCACCCCGACCGCCTGTCGGCCATGAACCAGCTCGCCTCGTGTCTCAGCTACCGCGAGGAGTACGACGAGGCCATCCGCCTGCGCCGCGCGATCCACGCGGCGCGGCGCGAGGCCCTGGGGGCGGAGAATCCGAGCGTCGCCGAGGCGCAGGCGAACCTCGCCAGCGTGCTCGTGCGCGCGGGTCGGTTCGAGGAAGCGCT
>CAYGPA010000061.1:14449-16047 GCA_964351535.1 uncultured Planctomycetaceae bacterium | reverse complement strand
TGGGGAGGTCGCTCGCCACGAGCGGCAGCCCGACCGCCATGGCCTCGAAGACCTTGAGCGGCGACGTGTAGCGCGCGCTGATCGCCGGGTGCGAGCGGTTGGGCACCACACCGACGTCGGCCGCCGCGACCCAGGCGGGGACCTCGCCCGGCGGACGGAATCCCAGGAGGCGGACGTTCCGGCGCCCCGCGGCTCGCTCGCGCAGGCGCGCGACGTCGGCGTCCATGCCCCCCACGATCGCGACCTCCGCGTCGGGCAGCTCCGCGGCCGCGTCGACCAGCAGGTCGACCCCCTTCCACGCGAGGAGGCCGCCGGTGTAGACGACCAGCGGTCGCTCGGCGTCGAGGCCCAGTCGCCGCCGCGCCTCGGCCCGGTCGGGCGCGCCGGCGAAGAGCACCGGCTCGAACGCGTCGTGCTCCACCTGCAGCGCCTCGGCGGGCGCGCCGAGGGCCAGCAGATCGTCGCGCACGCCGCCGGAGATCGCGAGGCAGCCCGCGCTGCGCTCGATCGCCCGGTGCAGCCAGCGACGCCGCGTGGCGTTCCCGGGCACGCGGTGGACCTCGAGAAACACGCCGCCGCGCCCCTCGAGCGCGCGCGCCGTCTCGAGCTCCCGCGAGAGGACCCAGGCCTCCGGCGGTCCCCCGGCGATCAGGCGCGCCGCGTTGCGCGCGAAGCTCTGCTCCTGGAGCCGCGCGGGGACGAACTGCAGGCGCCGCGGCACGCGGTCGATCCAGTCCAGGCACGGCACCGAGCGCACGTCGGGCCGCAGCCCCGTCGGGATGCCGTAGTGCTCGAACAGGTCCACGCCGGGCGGCAGCTCGGGCGTCGGGAAGCGCCGTGCGTGCAGCAGCGTCGTCGAACGCCCCGACCGCGCGAAGGCGGACGCCGCGTGGAGCACCTGCAGCGACTGCGCACGCTGCGACGGGAGCCGCGCGTTGGCGACCAGCCAGAGCGCGGTGAGCCTGGTCACCGGCTGCCTTCGACCTCGAGCACGGGGTCCCGGGCCTCTTCGTCCTCCGGATCGATCCCGATCCCGTCCTCGGTGTAGCCGAGGGAGCGCAGCGCCGCGCGGCTCTCCGCGTCGCGGTGGGACTCGATCAGCTCGTGCACGGGGATGGGCATGTCCGCGTCCCAGTCACGCATCGCCTGGAACAGCCGCTGGACCTGCTCGGGATGCCGCGCGGCGACGTTCTGGAGCTCGTCGGGATCCGCGGCGACGTGGAACAGCCGGACGGGCTTCAGGCCCGCACCCGCTTCCGCGAACGCGGCGGAGCCCTCCAGGGTCTCCAGACTCAGCAGGCGCCGCATGACGATCAGCTTCCAGGCGTCGTCCTGGATCGAGACGTACTGCCCGTTCTCCGCGAACGAGAACTCGCGCACGCGCCGCACCTCCCCGCGGATCAGCGGCAGCAGGCTCTGGCCGTCCACGAGCCCGCGCCCCTCCGGTTCGGTGGGGTCGCCGGGCGGCTCGATCCCGAACAGGTCGGAGATCGTCGGCAGGATGTCGATCGAGTCGACCATCGCCGACACGCGCACGCCCTCCGGCAGCCGTCCGGGCAGCGCCATGACGAGCGGGATGCGCAGGTTGGTCTGGTACA
>CAYGPA010000061.1:0-14439 GCA_964351535.1 uncultured Planctomycetaceae bacterium | reverse complement strand
CCAGAGGTCGTGGTCGCCGAACTCCTCGCCGTGGTCGGAGGTCACGATCACGAGCGTGTTGCGCAGCACGCCCTGGCGCTCGAGCTCGTCGAGCACCGTGCCGATCATGGCGTCCGCCTGGCTGACGCCTGCCTGGTAGAGGTCCGCGATCCGCGCGACGTCGGCCTCGGTCGGCACGTAGTCGCCGGCCTCGATGGCCTCGCGCGAGCTGGCGTAGAAGGAGTTCACCGGACCCTCGTAGGCGGGGTCCACGTACCTCTCGCGGTACTCCGTCGGCGGGTCGTACGGCGTGTGCGTCGAGTAGTAGTGCACCATCGCCGCGAAGCGTCGATGCGAGTGCTCCCCGAGCCAGTCGGCGGCGGTCGTCGCCACGAGCTCCGGGTCCAGGCGCTGCAGCAGCTTGTTCCGGGTGCGGAAGAGCAGGAGCTCCGAGCGAAACACGCTCCACGGGATGTCCGTGTCGACCAGCTCGTGGCCGACCATGGCCTCGAAGTACACGTCGAAGCCGTGCCCCAGGCCGTTGCCGTGCGACAGCGTCCCCGTCATGAACGTGGCGGCGACGTAGTCCTCCTCCTGCAGCCGCGTCCCGTCGAGGCGCTGCGCCTGCTTGAGGTGCACGGGCAGCGTGACGTTGGTCGGCAGCATGCGCACCCCGGCCTCCATCTTCACGAGCCCGTGCCGGCGCGGGTACTTGCCGGTCAGGATCGAGCCGAAGCTGGTCCAGGTGTACGGCGCCTGCACGAAGGCGTTCTCGAACAGGACCCCACGTTTCGCGAGCGCGTCGATCACCGGGGTCTGGGTCGCCTCGTCCCCGTAGGCGCCGATGAGGTCGGCGCGCAGCGCGTCGACGACGAACAGCACGACGTTCGGCAGGTCGCGGTTGCGCTCGTTGAGCTTGCCGCGGTCGTCGGGCGCCGAGGACGTGCCGAGGTAGATCGCGCCCGCGAAGGCCGTCACGAGCACCAGCGTCGAGGCCAGGTTGCCGAGCATCCGCGGCAGCCGCCGCCCCAGGCGGACCAGCGCGACTCCGAGCAGCAGCCCGACGACCAGGAGTCCCGCGGCGGCCGCGAGCCGCTTCGGGTCGAGCGCCGACAGCCCCGAGAAGAGGAACGGCCGCGTGAACCAGTAGAGCTCGACGAACAGGCCGAGCCCGAGGACGATCGCCAGGAACACGCGGATGCGCGTCGCCAGCCCGCGCCCGCGCAGGAACGGGTGCACGGCGGCGGACGCCAGCAGCGCCGCGGCGACGCCGACCAGCGCGTACAGGAACACGGCCGCGGCCACGCAGCCCAGCGCGTCGGTCCAGCCCACCGCGGGGGTCCGCCCGAGCGCCACGACCCCGTCGAAGAGTCCGAGGAGCAGGCCTCCGAGCGCACCCGCGTCGACGGCGGCGCGGGCGGTCGTCCCGTAGGATCCGCCCGCGGCCGAGGTTGCGCGGGGACCGTTCTCCATGGTTGCGGACATGTTGCGGGCGGCGGGAGACGGCGGCCGGCGCAGCCTCGGAGGAAGGGTACCTCGCCCCGGCCCGACGCCCCACCTCCGGCCGCGATCCCCGCGCCTCCCGGCCCGCGGCTCCGCGCGAATCCGACGGCGAAGCGCCTACGCGAGGCGGTAGCGCACCTCGGTCGGGCCGCGCTCGACCTCCGCGGCCGACCCGGGCACCCGGTACGCCAGCTCGCGCGTTCCCGGGGCGCTCCGCAGATGCTCGGTGACCACGAGGCCCTCGCCGTCGACCTGGAAGAGCCGCTCGAGCTCGACGCCGGGGAGCGGCGTGCCGTCCCGCCAGGCCACGGCACCGCGCAGCCGGACGCCGTCGGCCAGGACGCTAACCTCCGGATCGAGCGCGAAGGCGCTGGACACGCGCGGACTCGCGGGCGCCAGCACGCCGGTGCTCAGCACGTCGAAGGGGGCGCGCAGCGCCGCCGCGTAGCGTCCCGCGCGCAGGTGCACGCGCGACAGCCAGAGCGAGAAGCGCAGCTCGCTGCGGCCCGCGCGGAGACCGCGGGTCGGGGAGAAGCCGCCGGCTCGCCCCGACCACTCCGCCTCCTGCGACCCGCCGAGCCGGCAGCGCTCGACGAGTTCCGCGCCGTCGGAACGCCGGACGGCGCGGAGCAGGCCGGAGCCGTGGAAGCTGCCGTGGTGCACGTTGCCGCCGGGCCGCGCGCCGCGGATCCACGCCACGACCCGCCCGTCCTCGATCCGCGCGAGCTGCGCGCCGGGGAACCAGGCGACGCCGAGGTCGAGCCCCGCGCCGGGCTCGCCCTCCGCTGGATCCAGGTCGAGGCATGCGTCGAGATCCTCGGCGGCGCGCGCGATCCACATCGCGTGCGCGGCCCAGAAGATCGGACACTGGAAGCTCCGTCGGCGGCCGCGCCCCGGCGCGTGGCTCGTCGGTTCGCCGTCGGCCCCGAGGTGCGCGACCCACGCCCGGAACGCGCGCGTCGCGCCGGCGGCGTACGGGCGCCGACCGTAGGCTCGGAAGCCGCGCGCGAAGGCGTACACGTCGAAGGGGTGCGAGGCGACCTCGTAGTTCGCGCCCCAGTACCACGGCTTGGCCTCGACGAGGCCGCACTTGATGCCGTCGGGTCCCTGCAGCGCGGCCAGGAAGTCGAGCCCCCGCCGCAGCGGCCCGCGGAACAAGGGGTCGTTCGCGTCCCGACCCAGGCAGTCGAGCGCGAACAGCAGGAACGCCGTGACGCGCGACTGGTAGAAGGACGACACGTCGCTCGCTCCGCGCTCCGCGGGGCTCGCGCGCTCGGCGTCGAGGCCGGACCACGGCAACGGCTGGTAGGGGTAGGAGCCGTCGGTGTGCTGGATCGCCTCCAGCTCCCCCACGGCCTCGATCGCGGCGTGTTCGAGCTCCTCGTCGGGCTGCACGACGTTCGCGTTCGCGAGCCCCGTGAGGCCCCACGCGCGCTGCGCCGGGATGCCCTTGTCGCGCGCGGCGTAGCGCAGGTACGTCGACGCGTGCAGGGCGCTCGCGTGGACGAAGCGCTCGCGGTCGCCGGGCTCCAGCTCGGCGCCGAGGACGCGCACGAGCTGGGCCAGGGCGTCGCTGCACGCGCCGCCGTCGATCACGTTGTTCGAGCAGTTGAACGGGTCGTGCATCCCCGGCCGGAACGTGTGGCAGGGACTCGTGCCCTCGCGCTCGAGCCGCGCGACGAGGCGCCGCCCCTGTTGCACGGCCGCCTGGAACCACTCGGCCCGGCGTCCGGGTGCGTCCAGGCGCCAGAGCTCCGCGGCGATCACCGCCGCACCCGCGCTCTTGCCGGTGTGCTCGAGCCCGTGCTGGCGACACAGGATGCGGCCGTCGGCGTCGCGTTGCGCGAGCAGCCAGCCCAGTACGCGCCGCAGCGGTTCGAGGATCTCCTCGCGCACTCGTGCAGGGCTCGTCATCGGCGCAACAGCGTGGTCAGGGCGCGCGCCGCGGGGGCCACCGGTTCCGCCGCGCGCCCGGTGACGCGCCGCGCGGCCTGGCGCCCCGCGAAGCCGAGCCAGGCCAGCGCGGCGCCCAGCTTCGCCGCGAGGGCTCCGCGGTATCCGAAGTGGCGGCGGTAATAGGTCAGGCGGTCCCCGTGCCAGGTCGAGAGGAAGTCCGCGAGCTGCGCCGTGCTGCGGCCGAGATGATGCAGCACCTCGGCCGCGGGCTCGTAGGCGATCCGGAACCCCTCGTCGCGCAGGCGCACGCACAGGTCGACGTCGCTGAAGAACACGCGCAGATCCTCGTCGAGCACGCCGACGCGGTCCAGCGCCGCACGCCGCAGCAGCAGGCACGCGGCCGGAGGCTGCTCGACGTCGCCGCCGCGCTCGTAGTCGAAGTCGGCAGCGTGGTAGCGCGCCATCTCGCGCGGGAACCAGGACTCGAGCGGCGTACCGAAGCACAGCGCGGTCCGCACGCGCGGCAGACCCATGTGCGCCGCCTGCAGCGAGCCGTCGGGGTTCACGAGACGCGGCGCCGCGGCGGCGTGCTCCGGGGACGCATCGAGCCGCGCGACCAGCTTCGAGAGCGCGCCGGGCCGCAACTCCGTGTCGGCGTTCAGCAGCAGCACGTGGCGCCCCCGCGCGCGTTCGAGCCCGACGTTGCAGGCGCGCGTGAAGCCGGCATTGTGCTCGAGGCGCACGAGCTCGACGTCCGGGAACTCCGCGGCGACCATCTCCGCCGAGCCGTCGGAGCTCGCGTCGTCGACGACGACCGTCGCGAGCTCGAGCCCCGGACCGCCGCTCGCCGCCACGGAGGACAGGCAGGCGCGCAGCAGGTCGCGCGTGTTCCACGACGGCACGACGACGGTCACGTCGACCTCGCGCCCGCGGATCTCGCCCGCGCTCACCTGGCGCGCTCCATCTCCGCGACGAGCCGCGTCATCAGCGCGTCGACCTCGTGGTCGCGCCGGACGAGCGCCTGCAGCCGGCGCCCGACGGCCTCCGCATCCTCGGCGTCCAGCCAGGCCCCCGCGCGCGCGGCCAGCGCGTCCGCGTCCCCGGGCGGGAAAACCAGCCGCTCGGCGTCGGCGCCCAGCTCCGCGAGGAGCGGCGGGAACGAGTCGTTGCAGGTGGCGAAGGGCCTGCCGGCCGCCATGGCCTCGAGCACCACCTTGTCGATGCTGCCCGTCCGGCTGGGATGCAGCAGCACGCTGCACCGACGGTAGAGCTCGGGGACGCGCGCGTACGGCACGGCTCCGTGCCATGCGACGCGTTGGTCCAGCCCCGCGGCCGCCACGGCGGCGCGCACCTCGGCCACGTAGGCCGCGTCTCCCGGCGCCAGCGCGTCGCCGACCAGGTCGAGGTGCACGTCGCGCCCGGCGGCGACCAGGCGCTCCAGCGCGCGCACGGCGAGCAGCGGGTCCTTGCGCGGCGTGATGCGCCCGACGACCAGGAGCCGCGCCGGCCGCTCGGGCGCGTGCCCCTCCGCGTCGAAGTGCGCCAGGTCGATCCCGTGACCGGTGACGACCCGTTTCGGCGTTTCGATCCGAAGCGACTCGGCGTTGGCCGTGAAGGCGAGAAGCACCTCGTCGACGGCGCGCTCCAGCCGTCGGTCGACGCTGCCGTGGGTGTACCAGAGGAAGAGCTTCGCTCCCGCCGCGCGCGCCGGCCCCTTCGCCAGCAGCGCGTAGCGCGGAACCATGTGCGCCAGCACCGCGTCGAAGCCGTCGGCGAAGGCCTCCGCGAGGATGCGGCGGTAGCGCAGCCAGCGCATCACGCGGCCGCGGCGTCCGACCACGCGCACGTCGACGTTCGCCGCCAGCGGCTCGTCCGCGCGCGCGTCGAGAGCGACGACGCGGACGCGCTCGCAGCGACGGGCCAGGCCCTCGACCCAGCGCGGCACGAAGCCGAGGACGGCGTCGGTGCCGTCCATGCGCTGCGTCAGGAAGAGCAGCTTCACGAGGACTCTCCCGCGAGCCGGTGGCAACCCTCGGCGTAGCCCCGGATCATCGCCCGGGCCTCGAAGCGCTGCACGTCGGCGCACGCCTGCCGGCCGAGGCGCGCGCGCTGCGTCTCGTCGGCGAGGACCCGCTCGAGGGCCGCGGCCAGGCTCGCGACGTCGAAACCGGCCAGCGCCCCGTTGCGGCCTTCCTCGAGCAGCTCGCACATCATCCCCACGGGGGTGCTGACGGCCGGCGTGCCGCAGGCCATGGCCTCCACGGTCACGCGCGGACCCCCCTCGCACGTCGACGCGCACACCGCCGCGCGGCTCCGGCGATACACCTCGGCCAGCTCGGCCGGGCTCGCGACCCACTCGACGCGCCGCGCCAGGTCCGTCAGGCCGCGACGGGCGATGCACTGCTCGAGGAACGGCCCCAGCGGTCCCTTGCCCACGAACAGCGCGCGCAGCGGCAGGCCGCGGTCGCGCAAGAGCGCCAGCGCGTCGACGATCCGGTCGAGGCCCTTGTTCTCCACGAGCCGCCCGACGAAGACCACGTCCTGCTCGAACGCGACGGGCTCCGCGGCGGGACGGAAGATCTCGAGGTCGATGTACAGCGAGGGCAGCACCAGGATCTTGGCCTCGGGCACCCCCCAGCTTCTCAGCAGCGCGGGCATCTCGACGTGGTTGACGACCCGCAGCGCCGCGGCGCGGTCCTTGGCCCACGAGACGTACGTGCGCGCCACCGCCTTCTCCAGCCGCTCGCGCCCGCTCGCCGGGACGGGGTGCCCGGGGACGTGGTGGATCTCCGACAGGTACGGAACGCCGGTGGCCTCCGAGAGGCTGGCGGAGCCGAGGCCGTTGTAGAACCAGCCGTAGTCGTGGCTGACGATCAGGCCGTGGCCGTGCTCCTCGATCAGGTCGCGGCCGCGGCGCGCGACGTAGCGCGGCAGTCCCAGCCGCGAGCACGACGCGGGGTGCATGTGGACGTTGTCGTGGATCGTGCGTACGACCACGGGCCCGGGAGGGCGCGGGCACAGCACGTCGATGCGCTCGAAGTGCCGGGAGAAGTCGCGCTGCATGGCGAAGAGCGGCCCGCGCTCTCCGATCGCGACCTGCCGGTCGCCGCTGACCATCAGGAGGCGCACGCGCGGGCCTCCAGCACGCTCGTGTAGAGCTCCTCGAGTCGATCCGCCAGGCGGTCGGCGCCGTGGCGCGCCGGGACGCGCAGGCGTGCGCGCGCACCCATCGCGATCGCCTCGGCCCGGTCCGCGAGCAGCTTGTCGAGGCCGTAGGCCAGCTCGTCGACCGTCTCGCCCAGGTAGCCCGTGCGCTCGTCGGCCACGACCTCGGGCACGCCCCCCACCGGCGTGGCGACCACCGGAAGTCCCGCGGCGCCGGCCTCGATCAGGGCCACGGGCAGGCCCTCGGTGCGCGACGTGGAGAGCAGCGCGTCGAGCGCTCCGAGCACCGGGACCACGTCCTCGACCGCTCCCAGGAGGTGGGCGCGCCGCTGCAGGTCGGCGTCCAGCGCACGGATGCGACGCACCAGCGCGCCGCGCAGGTCGCCGTCGCCGACGAACACGAGGTGCAGCCCGGGGTGGCGGCGCGCGAGCAGTTCGAACACGTCGAGCGCGTGCTCGGGCTGCTTGACCTCCGCCAGCCGGCCCAGCACGCCGACGACGAAGTCCTCGGGCGTCGCGCCGAGCCGCTGCCGCAGCGCGTCGTCGCGCGTTGCCGGCGAGGTTCCCCGGGCCGGCAGCGCGAGCAGAAGGTCGAGCTCGACTCCCGGCGGGACGACGACGAGGCGCTCCTCGGCGACGATCCCGAGGCGCACCAGGTCGTCGGCCGTCGCGTGCGACACGGCCACGATGCGGTCGGTCTCGCGCGCCAGGCGCCGCTCGACGGCCGCGAACGTGCGCGCGATCGGCCCGGGGAAGTAGCCCTCGAGCACGTGCCCGTGGAACGTGTGCACGCGCGCGCAGTCGATTCCCCGCGCGGCCCGCCGGCCCGCGTAGCCCGCCACCGCGGCGTGGGTGTGCACGAGGTCGGGCGCGAACTCCCGGAACGCCCCGTGCAGGAAGCGCCGCGCGCGGCCCGTCCCGGTCCACGGTGTGCCGCCCGCGAGGCCCGGAACGCGCACCGGATCCAGGCCCGCGGCGCGCGCCGCGTCGAACAGGTCGCCCTCTCCGGGCCGCGGCGTGCCGACGAACAGGCGCACCTCGTGGCCGCGCGCGGCGAGGCGCGGATCCGAGGCCAGGACCTGGCGGGCGGGGCCCCCCAGGTTCATGCGGGAGAGGACGCGGGCGATGCGCACGGGCGAGCAGAGTCTACCCCCGCACCGACGCCGCGGCACCTGCGGCGCGACCGCTCGCGGCCCGGCGAGGAACCGCCCGGGGCGCCCATCCGTGGAACCCTCGGAGAGCGCGGCGACACCCGACAGGCTCCTAGAGCAAGTACAGGTGGTACGTGAGCAGCGCGGTGTACGTGACCGCGGCGGTCCAGAGCCCCAGGCGCGCCAGCGGGAAGTTCTTGTGGACGCAGAGGATCACGAGCGGGACCGCGATCAGCACCGACTTGGAAATCACGAAACCGAGCCGCCCGGTCCGCAGCATCGCGGCGGCCACGGGGTTCAGCTCGACGCCGCCCGCCTGCAGGTGGTAGAGCGTGAAGAAGCTGTCCCCGGCGTTCAGCAGCGCGACCCAGGCGAGCAGTGCGATCATGCGCCAGCCGTGGCGATCGACGAAGCTGCCCTCCAGCTCGCCCGAGCGCCGGACCCAGCTGCGGCGCCCTCCGGTCAACGCGTAGCGGGAGAAGCGCGGGGTCGGCCCCGAACGCCGGTCGCCGCGCGCGCGTTGCCCCGGCCCGGACGCGGCGGGAGGGGTCGGGTGCGTCGCCGGCCTCCGCAGCGATGTCGAACCCGGTTCGCCGTCGGCGGACCCGGGCGGGCGGAAAGGCACCGGCATGGCGGCATCATCGGCCCTCGGCGGGTCGATCTGAACCCCTGACCGGGCTTCCCGGCGTGGCGACGGCCGCTTCCTTGCGCAACTCCTCCACGAGGGTCGTGGCGTAGGATCCGGGGGGCAGCCGGAAGCGCAGGTCCAGGACCCCGTCCGCGAGCTCCCAGGAGACCTCGCGCAGGGGGACGCGCAGCGGTCGACGCGCCCCGCGGGCCGCGGCGCCGCGCCCCACGTGCTCGGTGCGGGCGAAGTCCTCGGCGCGGACGCCGGCGCGCTCCAGGAGCTGCTCCTCGAGGGCCCCTCCCGCCCCGGTGGCCCGCAGCGTGCGCGGCCCCCACATCGGACCGCTCAGGCTGAGCTCGAAGTCGTCGCCCGCGGCGCGCGTCCGCGCCTCGTTCTCGTCCTCGACGACGAAGCACGCCCCGCTCGCGTGGAGCCAGGCCACGTCGCCCCGCCCGGGACGCGCGACGTCGTCGAAGCGCTCGAAGAGCAGCGCGTTGAACAACCACGCCTGGACGGCGGAGACGTGCAGGACGCGCAGCGGCGTCGGGACGGAGGCCGCGAGCGCGCCGGGGTCCGCGGTCCGACGCAGCGTGCGCAGCACGCGGTCCCACGGCGGACCGAGGCGGCGCCCGAGACGATCGCCGACGGCGCGCGAAGGCGCACGGCCCGCGGCGAGATGCGCGCGCAGCGCCTCGGCCTCCTCGCCCGCGCGCACGTGCGGCGGCTCGGCGAGCGCGGCCAGGTAGCCCGCGTGGTCGCCGCGAACGAGCCGCAGGCCGAGCTCGTGCCCCCGTCCCCCGCGCCCGAAGCGCTGGGCCCCGTAGACGTTGGGCAGGCCGTCGCGCGCCACCCGCGCGAGGACGGCCGCCACGTCCGCCCGCGGGTCCTCGTCGACACCGCGCAGGCGCAGCTGGAAGCGATTCCCGGCGAGCTGGCCGCGACGCAGCTTGTGGGGATGGCGCGCCGCCGCGAGCACGCGCAGACCCGGCAGCTCGACCGCCAGCGCCGCCTCGGGGGTCACGCCGGCGACCGAGAGCTGCTGAACGGCCACCGCGCGCGCGTCCTTGCGGCCCGCCCAGCCGACGTCCCCCGGCCGCACTCCCAGCGCGCGCGCCAGCTTCCGGACGGCGTCCTCCGTCGGCAGCCCGCGCTTCTCCACGCGGAGCAGCACGTGCTCGCCGGTGCCGAGCGGCTCGTAGAGCGGCACCTCCTCGACGCGAAAGTCCTCGAGGCGCTCGCGGAAGCCGCACGCGATCGGTGCGACGTCCGCGCTGCGGTGGCGGTAGCCGGGCGCCCACGGGGGCGGACCGGTCATGACTCCAGCACGCCTCGGTAGACCGCCAGCGTCTCGTCGACCATGCGGTCCAGCCCGAACTCGGCGCGCACGCGCTCGCGCCCGGCCGCGCCCAGGCGGCGGCGCAGGTCGGGGTCGCCCGCGAGCTTGCGCATGCCCTGGGACAGGGCGGCCACGTCGCCGGGCGGGACGAGGAGACCCGTGAGGTCCTCCACGACGACCTCCGGAACCGCGGACACGCGCGAGGCGAGCACCGGCATGCCGGTCGCCATGGCCTCGAGGAAGACGAGCCCGAGCCCCTCCCAGAGGGAGCTCATGACGAACACCTCGGAGGCCGCGAGCAGCGCCGGCACGTCGCGGCGCACCCCGGCGAAGACGCACGCGTCGCCGAGCTGGAGCTCCGCGGCGAGCGCCTCCGCGCGCTGCCGGCCGTCGCCGAACGGATCGTCGCCGACGAGCAGGAGCTTCAGCGGCGACGGCGACGACCTGCGCGCCGCATCGAAGGCCCGCAGGAGGACGTCGTGCGCCTTCTGGGGCGCGAAGCGCGCCACGCACGTGAACACCACGTCCTCGTCGTCGAAGCCGAGCGCTCGGCGCGTGGCTGCGCGGGCGTCCGGGTCGGCCGCGGCGGCCTCGAACGGCTCCGGATCGAGCCCGTAGTAGATGCGCACCTGCCGCGCGAGCGGCACGCGCCCGTGGCGCTCCACGAAGCGTCCGACGTGGTCGGAGAGGACCACGGTGCGGCGCGGAACACGACCCAGCAGGCCGTGCACGCGCGAGACCAGCGGGCGCTTCAGGACCTGCTCGTCGTTGTGCTTGCCCGACAGCAGGCGCCCCGCGCGGCCCGCGATCAGCGCGGCGACGGCGGTGAGCGCGTCGGCCTTGAGCAGGTGCGAGTGCGCGATCTCCGCCCAGCGCAGGAGCGGCACCAGGCGCGCCAGCGCGACGGGCGGCGCGCCCAGCGGGGACACCTGCTCCGCGCCGGCGGCGAGGAAGTCCTGTACGAGCGTGCCGTTCCCCTTCAGGTAGGCCACGCGCACGGTGTGCCCGCGCGCGCACTGGCCGCGCACCTGGGCCAGGAGGTGCATCTCGGCGCCGCCGACGTCGAGCGTCGTGATGACGTGCAGGATCCTCACGCGAGTTCACCGTAGACCGCGGACAGGCGCTCCACCATGGCGTCGACCGTGTAGCGCTCCGCGACGCGCGCGCGCCCCGCGGCTCCGAGCGCCGCGCGCGCCTCCGGGTCCAGCGCAAAAAGGTCCCGCAGCGCGCGCGCGAGGTCGTCGACGTCCGCGACCGCGCAGGAGAAGCCGGTCTCGCCCTCGAGGAGCACCTCGCGCACGCCGTCCACGCGGCTCGCCACCACGGGGCGCCCGGCGGCCATGGCCTCGAGCAGCGCGTAGGGCATGCCCTCCCAGCGGGAAGGCAGCAGCAGGGCGTCCGCGGTGGCCACGATGCGGGGGACGTCGTCGCGCCAGCCGAGCCAGCGCACGCGCTCCGCGACGCCGAGGTCGGCGGCCAGGCGCTGCCACTCCGCGCGGCGTTCGCCGTGCCCCGCGACCAGCAGGTGCAGCTCCGCACAGCCCGGCTGCGCCAGGGCGCGCAGCGCGAGGTCCTGGCCCTTGGCCACGTTCAGCAAACCGACGACCGCCGCCACGGGAGCGCCCTCGGGCAGGTCCAGGGACGCGCGCTCCAGCGGCGACGCGGAGGTCCAGGGCGCGGGGTCGATGCCGTTCTGCGCGACGCGTACGCGGTCGGGGGGCACGACTCCGCTCGCGCGGAAGGCCTCGCCCTCGTCGGCCGACACCGCGACGACGCGGTCGGTGTCCTGCGCCAGCGCGGTCTCGAGTCCGCGGAAGATCCCGCGCTTCGCGGGTCCGAACATCTCGGTCAGGAGGAACGCGAACGTGTGCGGCGTGTGGACGCGCGCGCCGCGACCCGTCCACAGGGAGGCGAGCCGGCCCAGCACCCCGGCCTTGCTGGAGTGCGTGTGCACGATGTCCGGTACGTCGGCGACCAGGAGCTTCTCGAGCGCGGCCAGGCAGCGCGCGTCGCGTCCCGGGCGCAGTGCGCGCACCATGGGCAGGCGGTGCACGGCGGCGCCGCGCTGCTCCAGCTCGCGCAGGTCCTCCTCGAAGCGCGGCTCGCGCTCCACCGCGGCGCACACGCGGACGTCGATCCCGCGCCGGAGCTGCCCGCGGACGACGTCGACCAGGTGGCGGCGCGTGCCGCCGATGGTCGCCTCGAGAACGTGCAGGACGCGCACGGTGCGGTCAGTAGGCGCCGGTGCCGCGGACGACCGCGAACCCGGTCAGGGCCAGGATGATCAGGTCGAGCAGCAGCGACTGGTTCTCGATGTAGTAGATGTCGTAGTCCAGGTTCTCGTGGATCGGGCCGCCGCGCGCGTAGGAGATCTGCCACAGGCCGGTGACGCCCGGCTTGGCCCGCAGCCGCTCGCGCTCGAGCGGGCCGTAGCCGTCCACGATGAAGGCCATCTCGGGGCGCGGACCCACCAGGCTCATCTCGCCCCGGAAGACGTTGATGAACTGCGGCAACTCGTCCATCGAGTAGCGCCGCAGGAAGCGCCCGATGCGCGTGATGCGCGGATCGTGTCGGGTGCGCGGGGACGGTCCGTCGCCGCGCATCTCGTGGTACATCGTCCGGAACTTGAACATCTCGAACGGCTTGCCGTCCCGGCCCACGCGCGTCTGACGGAAGAAGATCGGGCCGGGCGACTCGCGCCGGATCAGCAGCGCCGGGATCACGAAGAACGGGGCGCCGATCGTCAGGACCAAGATCGAGACGACGAGGTCGAGCATTCGCTTGCCCGCGGCCGTCAGGATCGACGGCTGGCGGTTGCTGAGCGTGATGAGCGGGATCGAGTCGAGGTTCTCGATGCGCACCTTGTGCGTCATCAGGTGGTAGAAGCGCGGAACGACGTGGTAGACGATCCCGAAGCGCTCGAGCTCTTCGATGATCTCCATCACGCGCTCCTCGGTGCTCTCGGGCAGCGCGACGAAGACCTCGCTGATCTTCATGCGCGAGACGACCGCCTCGAGGTCCTCGAAGCCGCCCAGCACCGAGACGCCGTTGAAGACCTGGCCGCGCTGATCGTCGTCCTCCGTCAGGAAGCCGACCAGGTTCAGGCCGAGCGTCGGGACGAGCACGAACTTGCGCTGCAGCCGCAGGGCGGTCGGCCCCGTGCCGTAGATCAGCACGTTGCGGTTCCCCAGCCGCCGCCGGTGCAGCATCTGGATCACCTTGAAGCAGACGAACCGGTTGATCGTCATGTAGACGAGGATCAGGAAGTACGCGAGGAACAGCGTCAGTCGCGAGTACCGCGATGGGTCGCTCTCCAGATCCACCCACTGGTGGACGCGCACGAGCCAGCTGTAGAAGGGCCCCGCTCCGGGCACCGGCGTCTGGCGCAGGAACAGGATCAGGCCCAGCACCACGAAGAAGGCGATGACCGTGCTCTTCGTGATCGCCTTGAACTCCTCGATGTTGAGGAGGCTCTTGATCGGGCTGTACATGCCCAGCGAGTGGAAGCACACCAGGCAGACGGCCGCCGTCAGCAGAAACACCTCGTGGTAGACCGAGAGCTCGATGGGCGAGCGCCAGCCGACGAACTCCCGGGCCTGGTACGCGGTCCAGCACGCCAGCAGCACCACGGCGAGGTCTACGAGGACCTGCGTGACGAGCACGAGCGGCTCGAAATAGCGGCGGACAACGGAGCCCAGGGTGCTCATGGGAGGGGCGCGGAACACCGACTGGCGAGGTGGACGGGGGGCGTCCAGGTCCCCTCGTCCGTCGCCGCGCCGGGGGGGAACGCGTGACGGAGACCGGCCCCGCCGCACTCAGAAGGACCGGCGCGCGGCCGGCGTGCGGACGGAGGTCGTCCCCTGACTGTATTCTGCCCCGGACGCGGGATCCAGCCGGGGATCGCACCCGGAACGGTGCAAGGTCCTCGTCGGACTCCAGCAACCCCCGCCCTGCGAGGATTCTCGGGCCCGGGGGACAGCAGGGGCGTTCCGGCCGCGATCCAACCCGATCCAGGGACGGGGCCGGCGCCTGGACCCCGCCGCGACGCTGGTCCGGCAACCTGCGTGCGCCTATCATCCGCGCCCCCATGCTCATCGCAGTCACAGGCGCCACCGGCTTCATCGGCGGCTACATGGTCCGCGGCCTGGCGGCCGCCGGACACTCGATCCGCGCACTCTGCCGCCCCGGGCGCGAGGCGGCCGTCCCCCGGCCCGAGGGAGCGGAGGTCCAGGTCCACGTGGGCGACCTGATCGACCCCGCGGGCGTCCGGGGCTTCCTGAAGGACGTGGACGTCCTGATCCACCTCGCGAGCCTCCACGACCACCACGCCGAGGAGGACATGCAGCGGGTCAACATCCGCGGCACCGAGGCGCTGCTCGAGGACGCCAAGCAGAACGCCTCCGAGGGCTTTCGCTTCTTCGTGATCTCGTCCGCCGTGATCGGCGCGCCGGTGTACAGCTACTACCGCGACTCGAAGCGCGTGCAGGAGAAGATCATCCGCGGCTCCGGCATCGAGTGGGCCTCGTTCCGCCCGACGCTCGTCTACGGGGTCGGCGACCACCGCCACACCGCGCCGCTCCTGCGGCGGTGCGGCGCGCCGAAGGGGACGATCTGGGTGCCGCACGACGGCCTGTCGAAGATCAACCCCGTGCACGTCGAGGACGTCGTCGACGCGGTCATCCGGTTCTTCGACTTCGAGCGCGGCGTGGACTGCGTCTACGAGCTCGCCGGCCCGGCGGGGATCCCCTACAACGAGTTCCTCGACCTCACCATCGCCGCCG
>CAYGPA010000060.1:5766-16139 GCA_964351535.1 uncultured Planctomycetaceae bacterium | reverse complement strand
CGGAGATCGTACCCTCTCGCCGTGCGACGCCTCGCCCTGCTCCTCGTGTTCGCGACGTTCGCGGGTCTGGCTCTGGTGCACCTCGTGCGCCTGCCGGCGTTCGAGGGGCCGGACGAACCGGGCAACCTCGACATGGTGCGCTTCGTCGCGCTCGAGCGCCGACTGCCGCGACCGGCGACGGAGCCGACGGCGGAGCTCGAGGCGCTCGGCCGCGGGCTGAACCCGCCGCTCTGGTTCGCGACGCTCGCGCCGCTGCACGCCGCGTGGATGGAGGAGGGCTGGTACGCCACGCCCGTGTTGAACCCCGAGTTCAAGCGCCGCGGCGGCGCGTCGGCGCTGCACCACCGCCACGGGCGCGACGAGTCGGCGCCGGTCGCGCCCGCCGTCCTCGCGCTGCGGCGCCTGCGCGCGACGTCGATCGCCTGGGGCCTCCTGCTGCTCGCGGCGACGGCGTGGGCGGCGCGCCTCTGCAATCTCTGCCCGTGGTCCACGACGGCGCTCGTCGCGCTGGCCCCGGGCGTGCAGCACGCCGCCGGGACGCTGACGATGGACCCGTGCGTGGGCGCGCTGGGCAGCCTGGCGCTCGCCTGCGCGTGCGGCTGGATCGGCGACGCCCGGGACGCGGGGCGGGCGGGCCGAGCGGGACCTCGAAGAACCGGGCGCTGGGCCTTCGGCGCCGGAGCGTTCGCGGGCCTCGCGGCGCTCGCGAAGCTCAGCGGACTCGTGCTCGTGCCCTGCCTGGCGTGGGCCGCGCTCGTCGCGACGCGCCGCGGACGCGGGGGAGCTCGCGCGCTCCTCGCGTGCGCCCTCGGCTGGGCGCTGACCGCGGGCCTCTACCACGGCTGGGGCTGGCTCGAGAGCGGGCACCCGCTGTGGCCGTGGGCCTACCAGCGCTCGAGCCCGGCGCACCTCGCCGGCGGCGCGATGACGGGCAACCTGTGGTCCGACTGGGGCCTCGGCTTCACCGGCATGCTGCTGCTCACGTGGTCGGGCAACTTCGGCTGGACCGCCGCGTGGGTGCCGTTCGCCGCCGCCCTCGCCTTGGGGCTCGCGTACGTGGCGGGCCTGTTCGGGCTGCTGCTGCGCGACGGCGTCGCGGCCGAGGCCGACCCGGGCGCTCGCGCGGCGACGCGCTACCTGGTGGCGGTCGCGGCGATCGCGCTCGCGGCGGAGGCGTACTTCAACGTGCACTTCTTCCAGCCGCAGGCGCGCCACCTGCTGCCCTTCGCGCCGGCCTTCGCGATCCCGCTCGCGCGGGGTCTCGCGGCGCTGCGCTTCACGCCCTTCGTGCTTGCCTTCCAGCTCGCGCTGTCGATCTACGGCGCCACCGTCGTCCTGTCGGAGTTTCGCCCGACCGGCTGGAACGCCGACGTGCTCGCCGCCGCGACGAGCGCGGGCCGCGAGCCGCGTCTCGAGGGCGCGCCGGCGCGCGGCGAGCCGGGCGCGAGCGAGTCGGTCGAGATCGCCTGGCGCGCGCCGCGGGACGGCGCGGCCGTCGAGGAGGCGCACCTCGCGTGGGAGGTCGCGCCGGATCGCACGTACGAGCTCCTGCTGGCCGTCGACAACCCCGGCTTCCTCCACCGACCGTGGTGCGGCCTGCGCGTGCATCGCGCGTCGGTGGAGCTGCCCCCCGAGCAGCTCGCCACGCTCGCGGCGGGCGAGCTGACGCTGCCGCGGACGTTCTGGGAAGCCCTCCCCGCCGGCGTCGAAGTCCGCGCGCAGGTGCTCGCCCTCGACCCCGCGGGGCGCGTCGCCGGCCACAGTCGCCCGCTGCGCTTCACCCGCGCGCCCTGAGGCTCGCAGGGCGCAAGAGCGCGAGTTCCTCGCCCGTTCCCGAGTTCCTCGCCCGCTCCGGGGACCCGCGCGCCCGCGTCCGTTAGGATCTGCGCCCCCATGAGCGAGACAGACTCCACGAAGCCGGCCGCGGGCGCCCCGGAGCTCGGCATCGCCGAGACCCTGCCCCGCGGGAAGGTCACCTACGCCGTGGGCTCGGGCATCGCGCTGCTGACGCTGATGAACCCGCCGGCCAACGGCTACTCCCACGAGATGATGCTGGACCTCGACGAGGCCGTGCTGCGCGCGCGCTTCGACGACGGCGTGCAGGTGCTCGTGCTGGCCGGAGCGGGCGAGAAGTTCTTCTGCGCCGGCGCCGACATCTCGATGCTGAACGACGTCACGCCGACCTTCAAGTACGCCTTCTGCCTGCACGCGAACGAGACGCTGCAGCGCCTGGAGCGCACGCCGAAGCTCGTGATCGCCGCGCTGGGCGGGCACTGCGTCGGCGGCGGGCTCGAGGTCGCGCTCGCGGCCGACCTGCGCGTCGCGCGGCGCGGTTCGGGCAAGTGCGGTCTGCCGGAGGTCTCGCTCGGCGTGCTGCCGGGCACGGGCGGGACGCAGCGGCTCGCGCGCCAGCTCGGGCGCTCGCAGGCCATCGAGACCATGGCCTCGGGCGAGCTCTTCGACTACGAGCGCGCGGCCGACCTGGGGCTCGTGAACCGCCTGATCGACGCGGCGGACGAGGCCGAGTTCCTCGCGTCGGTGCTCGCCTACGCCGCGACGTTCACGACGCCCGGGCGCGCCGCGCTCAGCGTCGGTCACATCAAGGCCGCCGTGCAGGGCGGCATCGACCTGCCGCTGGACGCCGGGCTCGCGCTCGAGCGCGAGCTGCAGGCCAAGCTCTTCCTCTCCAACGACGCCCGCGAGGGCATCGCCGCGTTCGTCGAGAAGCGCAAGCCGAACTTCACGGGTCGCTGATGCAGGCCGCACGCATCCACGAGCACGGCGATCCGTCGGTGCTGCGCATCGACGACGTGCCGCCGCCCGAGGCCGGCCCCGGCGAGGTGCTGGTGCGCGTCCTCGCCGTGTCGCTGAACCACCTCGACCTCTGGGTGCGCCGCGGCATGCCGGGCGTCGAGATCCCGCTGCCGCGCATCCTCGGCTGCGACGGCACCGGCGAGATCGCCGCGCTCGGCGCCGGCGTCACGGGCCTCGCCGTCGGCGACCGGGTCGTGATCGAGCCCGGCCACAGCTCCGGTGAGTCCGCCCACGACCGCGCCGGCAACGATCACCTGTCCGACGACTACGGCATCCTCGGCGAGCACTCCGACGGGCTCGACTGCGAGTTCGTCGTCGTCCCCGCGCGCCTGGTCACGCCGCTGCCCGACGGACTGGACCCCGTGCAGGCCGCGGCCGCGCCGCTGGTCTTCCTGACGGCCTGGGGCATGCTCGTCACGCGCGCCCGCATCCAGGCCGGCGAGACCGTCCTGGTCCACGGCGGTGCGAGCGGCGTCGGCTCCGCCGCGATCCAGATCGCGAAGGCGCGCGGCGCGCGCGTGATCGCCAGCGCCGGAACGGAGGCGAAGCGCGAGCTGTGCCGCACCCTCGGCGCCGACGAGGTCGTCGACCAGCGCGCCGAGCGCTGGGACAAGCCCGTCAAGCAGTGGAGCGAGGGCCGCGGCGTCGACGTCGTCGTCGAGCACGTCGGCCCGGCCACGTGGGACCTCTCGATGCGCGTGCTGGCGCGCAACGGACGCCTGGTCACGTGCGGCGCGACCACGGGGCCGAAGGTCTCGATCCTCCTGCCGCACCTGTTCATCAAGAACCTGTCGGTGCTGGGCTCGACCATGGGCCCGCGCAGCTGCCTCCCCGAGGTGCTGCGCGGCCTCGCCGACGGCACGTTCCGCGTGGCGGTCGACGAGGTCCTGCCGCTGTCGGAGGTGCGCCGCGCGCACGAACGACTCGAGGCCGGTGACGTCGCCGGCAAGCTGGTCCTGGTACCGGGCTCCTGAGGCCCAGTTGCACGAAGGGAAGCGCTGAACCGTGAACGCTGATTCGATCGAGACGGGCGCCGTACTGGGCGCGGGGACGATGGGGCACGGCATCGCACAGATGCTGGCCTCCTGCGGCGTCGCGACGCGGCTCTTCGACGTCGATCGCGCGGCCGTCGACCGCGGCCTCGCGATGATCGACGCGAACCTCGCGAAGGGCGTCGAGAAGGGCAAGGTCCAGGCCGCCGACCGCGAGGCGACGCTCGCGCGGCTCTCGGGCTCCACCGACCTCGACGAGGCCACCGACGGCGTCGGCGTCGTGATCGAGGCCGTGCCCGAGAGCCTCCCGCTGAAGCGACAGATCTTCGGCGAGCTGGGCCGCAACCTCGGGCCCGACGTCGTGCTGGCGACGAACACGTCGTCGCTCTCGATCACCTCGATCGCGGAGGCGGCGCAGCACCCCGAGCGCGTGCTCGGCATGCACTTCTTCAACCCCGTGCACATCATGAAGCTCGTCGAGATCGTGCGCCCCGAGGGCTGCTCCGAGCAGGCCGCGAACGTCGCCCTGGGGCTCGCGCGGCGCATGGGCAAGGACCCGATCGACGTGAAGGACAGCCCCGGCTTCGCGTCGTCGCGCCTCGGCATCGCGATCGGCCTGGAGGCCATCCGCATGGTCGAGGCGGGCGTCGCCAGCGCCGAGGACATCGACAAGGCCATGACGCTCGGCTACGGCTTCCCGATGGGGCCGTTGAAGCTGACCGACCTCGTGGGGCTCGACGTGCGCCTCGCGATCTCGGAGTACCTGCGGCGCGAGCTGGGCGAGCGCTTCGCGCCGCCGCGGCTGCTGCGCGACAAGGTCGCGCGCGGGGAGCTCGGCAAGAAGAGCGGCAAGGGCTTCTACGACTGGAATGACTGAGCGCGGGCTGGAACCCGCGCCGAGGTCGCGGTTCGTGCTCCCGCGCACGGAGCGCGGCGTGCTCGCTCCGGCCGAGCGCGAGCTGTCGCTCGCCCGCGCCGCCGAGCTGCTCTCGCAGCCCACGGCGCCCTACTTCGAGGACGGCCCGATCGCCGTGGTGCGCCGGTTCGCGGCCGAGCGCCCGGGCCTGCGGCTGCGCGAGGATCGCTGGCGCAACGTGATCGTCGAGCGTAGCTCGACGATCACGCGCGCGAAGCGCAGCGCTTCGCGCCGGCTGGCGCTCAGCGCGCACCTCGACCACCCGGGGTTCGCCTATCTCGGCCGGCGCGGCGGAGAGGCGCGCGCCGAACTGCACGGCGGAGTCCCTGCTGCCTACCTGCCCGGCGGACGGCTGCGCTTCTTCCGCGCGGGGACGGGCGAGCCCTGCGCCACCGCGCGCATCGCGCGCGTCGCGTCTCCCGCCACCGAGCGACCGGTGGTCGTGGGGCTCACGGACGTGCGTGGGACGCTCGCGCGCGGCGCCTTCGGGATGTGGGACCTCACGCCCGGCGAGCTGCGCGGCTCGCGCCTGCGCGCGCGCGTGTGCGACGACCTGATGGGCGCCGCCGCGATCCTCGCGGCCTTCGACGTGCTCGAGTTGCGCGGCTCGAAGGCGCCGCTGATCGGCGTGTTCACGCGCGCCGAGGAGACGGGCTTCGTCGGCTGCCTCGGACTGCTGAAGAGTCGTGCGCTGCGCGGCGACGTCGACGTCGTCGGTCTGGAGTGCTCGCCGCGGCGCCCGTGGGCGCGCGTCGGCGCGGGGCCCGTGCTGCGCGTCGGAGATGCGGGGACCGTGTTCGATCCCGGCATCTCCGGGCGCCTGCTGGAGATCGCGCGGGAGCTGCGCGAGAAGCACCCGGGCTTCCGCTTCCAGCGCGCGCTGATGGACGGCGGCCGCTGCGAGTCGTCGGCGTACAACCTCTGGAACGTGCCCGCGGGCGGCATGTGCCTGGCGCTGGGCAACTATCACAACTGCGCCGCGAAGACCTCGATCGGGCCGGAGTTCGTCGACTGGGACGACTTCGAGGCGCTGGTCGCATGGCTCGTGGCGGCCGCGGAGGCCTGGAGCCGCCGCGCGGCGCCGACGAATTCCCGGGCGCGATTGAATCGTCTCTGGGAGGCCGAGTATAAGCGGCTCGCCACTTCGGCCGAGCGACTTGCCGGGGACGAGAAGCGTCCCCTTCGGCCCTGAACTTCTCCGCGCGGACATTTCCGCGCCCCACTCCGGAACGAGGATCGAGATGTCGGACAACCAATGGGGCGAGGACGACCAGCAGCCCGTGAAGAGGAAGGGCATGCCGACCTGGCTCAAGATCGGCTGCGGCGGCTGCGGGGTCCTGCTGCTCGTCGTGATCCTGGGCGTCGGCTTCGTGTTCACCAAGTCCAAGGACGCCGCGAATCCCGACGTGCAGTGGCCCGCGCTCGCGGAGGTGATCGCCTTCGACGAGCGCCCGGCCGGCTACACGATCATCCGCCCCCTGTGGTTCCAGGAGCAGTACACGCTCAGGAACACCTCGACCGGCGATCAGCTCCAGATCTCGCAGTTCTCGGGGGGCCAGGGCACGAGCACGCGCGAGGAGCTGTTCGGCGGGGACGAGCCCAAGATCCCGAAGAACCTCCTGGTCTTCAAGTTCGTGGACTTCGAGAAGGGCACGGTCCCGGTTCAGGGGCGCGAGCTCCCGCTCTTCCGCTTCCGCATGGAGCCGGGATCGATGATGCCGAAGGGCGACGAGAACCCGTTCGGCCCCGCGTGCTGGATCGACCTGACCAAGCCTGGCGGAGAGTTCACCTACGCTCAGCTGATCTTCCCGAAACAGGACGGACCGATCTCCGACGGACAGATCCAGCAGATCCTGGCGCCGTTCCACGTCGGACCGGATCGCTCCGCCGTCGGCGGCCTGCCCGGAGACGTCGAGGACCGCCTGGACGAGGCCACCCGCGAGGGCCGCGACGCCCTCGATCAGGCCATCGACGAAGCCGCGGACTCGCTCGGCGAAGACGGCTGAGCGCCGCGGGCCCGCGATGGCCGAGCGCGAAGAGACTCCGCGGGAGACCGGTTGCGCCGTACTCGGCGTCTTCGGCGCCCTCGTGCTCTTCGCGCTGGCCGTCGCCGGCGTGTGGTTCGCGTTCCCCTCGGAGCGCGTCGCGCCCGAGGCGGTGCTCGCGGAGCTCTTCGACGCCGGAGAGCTGCCCTTCGGCCTGGTGCTCGAGGACGGGGGCGTCGTGGCGCGCGGGAAGCAGGTCGCGCGCCTCGTCGATCCGACGGCGCCGCCGGAGCCGGAGCCGCTGCCGCGCGGGCTCGAAGGCCTGAAGGACGCGGACGAGGACGCGGAGGAGGACTCCGACGACGCGGAATCCCCGCGTCCGGACCCGAGCGCACCGCCGCCCGAGGGCGAATCCGGCACCCCGCCGCGCGAGGTGCTGGTCCTGCACTTCCCCACGCGCGGAGGCGCGCGCGAGGTCGCCAAGCTCTTCCAGCCGCCCGGCGCGAACGGCGGCGAACGGGGTCGCGGCGGGCCCCCGCGCGGGGGCGGCTTCGGGCCGAGCCAGAAGTTCGTGCTCGAGCGCGGCTTCCTCTCCTGGCTCGGCGAGGAGACTCCGTTCCTCCACCAGCGCGAGCTGCTCGGGATGCGCGGCTGGCGGGACGTGGTTCGCGTCGACGTCTCGCGGCCCGGACGCCCGTGCGCGCTGGTCGCGCGCTGGACGCTGAATCACCCGGCGTCGACGGAGCGGCTCGAGGAGCTGCTCGCCGCGCTGCCGCCCGCCGCCGAGGACTCGTAGGCGTCCGCGAGCACCTCGGAGAGGTGCCGCACGTCGACGTCGCGCCCCGCGGCGCGCAGCCCCGCTTCCCACTGCATCTGGCAGCCCGGGTTCGCGGTCACGAGCGTGCGCGCCCCGCAGCGGTCGAGCGCCGCGAGCTTGCTCGCGAACACGTCCGCGCCGTCCTGCGGGCGCAGGAACGAGTACACGCCGGCCGAACCGCAGCACTGCTCGGAGTCGGGGAGTTCGACGCGTTCGAGGCCGTCGATCGCGTCCAGCAGCTCGCGCGGCTGGCTCCGGATCTGCTGGCCGTGGCACAGGTGGCAAGGGTCGTCCCAGGCCACGGGCGCGCGCAGCGCGCCCGGGGCCCGGGGCGACCCTTGCCACCTGCCCACCGACACCAGGAACTCCGACAGATCCACGACGCGCCCCGCCAGTGCCCGCGCGCGCTCCGCGTACTCCGCATCGCCCTCCAGCACGCGCCCGAGCTCCTTCAGGTGCGCACCACACCCCGACCCGTCCACGACGATCGGCAGCCGCTCCCCATCCGCACCGCGCAGCCGGTCGAAGCTCTCCACGGTCCTCCGCGCGAGCTTCCGCGCGCCCTCCATCTCGCCGTTGTGCGCGTGCAGCGCGCCGCAGCAGGCGTGCTCGGCGGGAACGCGCGACGCGAACCCCGCCGCGGCCAGCGCGCGCCGCGTCGCGCGGTGCACGCGAGCGAAGAGCAAGGGCTGCACGCACCCCGCCAGCACGGCGACCTCACCGCGCGGCTCGACCGGCCGCGGTACGTCTGCGTTCCGCGCAGACGCTGGCGGCACCGCGGGCAGGTTGCGCAGCATCGCGCCGCGCTTCCCGAGGACCGCGGCCGCGAGCCGTACGAGGCCCGTGCGCTGTCCGATCCGCAGCGCGGCGCCGGCCAGAGCCAGCGCGCGGCGACTCGGCAGCAGGACCGAGAAGCCCATCCAGCGCGCGAACCGGCCGGGCAGCGAGCGGCGCGCCGGCAGCGCGTCGCGCGCGAACTCCATCATCTCGCCGTAGCGCACGCCGGCCGGGCAGACGCTCTCGCAGCCGCGGCACACGAGGCAGAAGTCGAGCTCCTCGGCGTAGGCGGCGTCGGGCTGCGCGCGGCCCTCGGCCACGGCGCGCATCAGGTGGATCCGCCCGCGCGGGCTCGAGGCCTCCATACCGGTGAGGCGGTAGGTCGGGCACGCGTTCAGGCACAGGCCGCAGTGGATGCAGTCCAGGCTCTTTGCATAGTCGACCAGGGTGCTCGCGTCCACGGGCCGGCGATTCTACCGGGTCGACCCTCCGCGGCCCGCATTCTCCCGACTGCCCGGGGCGACGGCGGAGGAGGAGTCGCTCAGAGCTCGTCGGCGAGCCGGCCGCGCGCGAACAGCGCGTGCGGGTCGAGTCGGTCGCGCAGCGCGCGCGCGAGGCTCGCGCCCGGTCCCGCGGAGCCGAGCGGGTGCATCGCGCGTCGGACTTCGAGCGGCGCATTCCGCAGGTGCAGCCGCGCACCCAGCGCGGCGAGGCGCGCGCGCAGTGCGGGCGTCTCCTCGGCGAGGCGCTTCCACGGCGCGGACGCGTCGCCGTTCCCCTCGAGCCGCACGTCCACGGTGGCGAGGCCCGGCTGGATGCGCAGCGTCGCGCGCGGGCCGAGCACGGAGGCGAGAGCCTCCAGCGCCGCATCGAGGCGGCTCGGCCGGGCGGTGACGTGCAGGTCCGGCCAGCGCTCCGCGCGGCGCTCGGCGTCGCGCAGCTCGGCGGCGCGCGCGCGCGCCGCCTCGTCGCGCAGCGTCTCGACCACGCCGAGGCAGCGCGCGACCGCGGCGGCTTCATCCTCGACCGGCTCGACCATGCCGGCGAGGTGCACGGAGAGGCGTGCGACTTCGTCCGCGGGGCCGTCGACGCCGAGTTCGTCCACCAGCACGGCGACGGGCCGCAGCGGAAGCGCCAGGACCTCGCGAGCCGCTCGCAGCGCCGCCGCGCGGTCCGCGAACGCGCGCTCGACGACGACGTCGCGCTCGGGCGCCGGGAAGAGCCGCAGCGCGGCCTCGAGCACGACGCACAGGGAGCCGTGGGAGCCCGTGTACAGCCGGTGCATGTCGTAGCCCGTCACGTTCTTGACCAGGCGGCCGCCGCTGCGCGCGAGCGAGCCGTCGGAGAGCAGCACGCGCATGCCCAGCACGTGGTGGCGCGACGGTCCGAAGCGCAGGCGGTCCCAGCCGCTCTGACCGGAGGCCAGAACGCCCCCGAGCGTCGCGAACTCCGCGCCGGCCACGTCGGGCGTCAGCACGTGTCCGCCGCGTCGCGCGGCGTCCCGCAACTCGGTGAGCGTCGTGCCCGCGCGCGAGGTCAGCGTGCCGTCGGCGGGCTCGTGCGCGACGACCCCCGCGAAGCGGCGCGTCGAGAGCAGGAGGTCCGCGCGCGAGGCGGGCGCGGTCCAGCCGAGCTTGGAGCCCCGGCCGCACGGCAGCACGACGAGCCGGCGCTCGCGCGCGAGCGCGAGGGCCGCCACGAAGCCCTCCTCGGTCTCGGGAGCGACGAGGGGCAGCGCCTCCTCGCCGGGGCCGGGCGACGCCGACGAGACCGCCTCCGCGCCCAGCGCGTCGCGCAGGCGCGCCTCCAGTTCGCCGGCCTTGCTCACTCCGGCTCCTCCTCGCCCGGCGCTGCGCCCGCGCCCGGTGCCACGCCCGGTGCCACGCCCGGTGCCACGCCCGGTGCCGCGCTCGCCGGACCGGGGGCAGCGCGCGCCGGACCGGGGGCAGCGCGCGCCGCGCGGGCGCCGCGCATCTCGCGGCAGGCGCGCACGGGCAGGAGCTTCCCGGGGTTCAGCCGGCGCTCGGGGTCCCAGACGTCGCGCACGTCGCACATGGCGCGCAGGTCCGCGG
>CAYGPA010000060.1:0-5666 GCA_964351535.1 uncultured Planctomycetaceae bacterium | reverse complement strand
CGGCGCTCGGGGTCCCAGACGTCGCGCACGTCGCACATGGCGCGCAGGTCCGCGGGGGCGAACGCGAGCTCCATCTCGGGGAGCTTCTCGAGGCCGACGCCGTGCTCGCCGGTCAGCGAGCCGCCGGCGGCGACGCAGAGCTCCATGATGGCGTGGCCGGCCTCGAGCACGCGCGCGACCTCGTCCGCGTCGCGGCGGTCGTAGCAGATGTTGGGGTGCAGGTTGCCGTCGCCCGCGTGGAAGACGTTCGCGAGCTTCAGGTTGCGCTCGCGGCAGATCTCCGTCGTGGCCGCGACGATCTCGCGCAGCCTGGTGCGCGGCACGACGACGTCGGCGACGTAGAGGTCGGGTGCGACGCGGCCCATGGCCCCGAAGGCGCCCTTGCGCCCGGCCCAGAGCTGCTTGCGCTCGGCGGCGCTGCGCGCGGAGCGGACCTCGAGCGCGCCGTGCCGCTCGAGGATCGGTCGGATCCGCGCGGCGGTTGCGGCGACCTCGACCTCGCTGCCGTCGGCCTCGAGCAGCAGCACGGCCTCGGCCTCGCGTGGGTAGCCCGCGGCGAAGACGCTCGACTCGACGGCCTCGATGGTCAGGCGATCGAGGATCTCGAGCGCGCTGGGCTCGAGCCGCTCGGCGATGATCTCGGAGACGCTGTCGCAGGCGCCGTCGAGGCTCGGGTACACGGCCAGCAGCGTCTCGATGCACGGCGGCGTCGGCGTCAGGCGCACGACCACCTCGGTCGCGAGGCCCAGCAGGCCCTCGCTGCCGACGAACAGTCCGACGAGGTCGTAGCCTTCGGGGTCGAGGCCCGGCTCGGAGAGGTCCAGGACCTCGCCCGCGGCCGTCACGATCACGAGGCCCTCGACGTGGCGCGTCGTCGCTCCGTACTTGAAGCAGTGCGGGCCGCCGGAGTTCTCGGCGACGTTGCCGCCGATCGTGCAGGCCTGCTGGCTGGAGGGATCGGGCGCGTAGAAGAGACCGTGAGCGGCACAGGCCGCCGTGAGCTCGACGTTGACGACGCCGGCCTGGACGCGCGCCAGACGGTCCTCGGGGTCGACGTGCAGCACGTCGCGCATGCGCGCGGTGCCGAGCAGCACGCCGTCCTCGACCGGCGTCGCGCCGCCGGAGAGGCCCGTGCCGGCGCCGCGCGACACCACGGGGACGCCGGCGGAGGCGAGGCGCTTCATCACGGCCGCCGCCTGCTGCGTGTCGCGCGGCAGCACCGCGCACAGCGGACGCCCGCGCTGCATGGCGAGGCCGTCGGACTCGTAGGGCAGGAGCCACGTCGGGTCGTCGACCAGACCGCGCGGGCCGACGATCGCCCGGAGGTCGCGCAGGAGACCGGCGGACATCAGTGGAGGGGCATCAGAAGTCGATACGCGCGAGCCGGAACCAGGCCAGGCCGAGTACGAGCAGCGCGAAGCCCGCCGTCGTGCCGATCGAGAAGAAGATGTTGTACTTCCACTTCGCGTCCCAGTCGAACTGGTTCGCGTACCACGTCCGGGGGTCGAGCATCAGCGGCATGTCCTCGAACTCGAAGCCGCCCAGGAACTCGGCCAGCGGTTCGCGAGCCTCGGGGTCCTCGATCCACTCCTCGGGGGCTTCGACCTCGAGCTCGTAGATCCAGTCGCCTCGGCTCCAGAAGTACGTCTTGCGGTAGAGGCGCTCGGAGCCGCGCAGCTCGGTCCACGTCACGGTGGTGGCCGGGATCATCGAGATCTCCTCGGCGTTCGAGACGCGCTCGACGTCGGTGGCGGTCGAGTCCTCCTCGACGGTGTCCTCGTAATCGCGCGAGATCGACGTCGTCGTGCGCTTGCGGGCGCGGCCGTTGCCCTCCTCGCGCTCCTCGACGCGAGAGAAGCGCCGCAGGCGCATGCGCCCGTCGCCGCCGCGCGAGCCGTGCTCGCTGCGCCACACGAGGCCCTCGCCGTCGATCGCGGCATCGGCGTCCTCGAGCAGGAAGCCGGGCGGGGCGGCCTCGATGGCGAGCTTGAGCTCCTCGTCCTCGTAGACCGTCGAGCGCGTCTCGATCGACTTGCGAAGCTTGGTCGCGATCAGCTTCACGTCGCCGGTCTTGGGCAGCGTGTAGTGCAGCGTGTCGAGGGTGCCGAAGGCGATGTTCTTGAAGGTGTCGATCGAGCTGCCGGGTTCGACCTCGGGAACGATGCTGATGTTCGGCGAGTCCTCGCCCAGGTCGGGCTGCATGGACCGCACGGCCTTCTCCAGCTCGCCGGCCCGCCCGTACTCGACGCCGCGCCAGATGCTGTGGATGCAGCCGTTGAACATGAAGAACACGAGCGTGATCAGGATCGCCGCGGCGGAGCTGCGCGTCAGCACGCCGCAGAGGATCGAGACCGCGTAGAGCACCGCGAACAGGTAGATCAGAGTCGGGATCGACCACAGGAAGCCCGGGTCGCTGTAGCCCGAGTTCAGCATCAGCCCCAGGTGGATGCCGCCGACCAGGATCACGGCCAGCACCGCCACGAAGAGCAGCCCCGCGAAGTAGCGCGTCAGGAGCAGCGTCAGCCGCGAGACCGGCTTCGAGAAGAGCGTGTCGGCTGCGCCGCGCTCGAGCATGCGCGGCACGAAGAACGCGGTGGCGGCGATGCTGAAGAAGATGCCGATGGTCCCGGCCACGTGGTTGACGAACGCCGATTGCAGCACGCCGATCAGGGCCTCGTTGGGCTTCTCGATGCCGCCGACGTGCTGGCCGAAGGCCTCGAAGATGCCGGCGTAGTCGTACGAGCGCCAGCCCCAGAGGAGGACGAGCTGGTCCTCCTTCGCGGCGATCAGGAAGGCCGGCAGCACGAGACCGCCCGTCAAGATCACGAGCAGCCGGAAGATCTTGTTGTCCAGCACCTGCGCCAGGGCGTCCAGGAACAGGGCCTTGCTTGTGTGGACGTTCACGCGCGTTCCTTCTGCACGAGGTCGATGAAGGACTGCTCGAGCGACAGCCGGCGGCGCGAGAGGCCGCGGATCGACACGCCGCCCGCGCGCAGGCGGTCGATGGCGGTGTCGAGCTCCTCGTCGGACGCGACGAGGTCGAAGCCTGTGCCGGAGGCCTCGAAGCCCGCGCCGACGCCGTCGAGGATCGTCGCGAGGTTCTCCGGCGCGCAGGCCAGCTCGAAGCGGACGGCCTCCGTGCGCGGCGTCAGGTCCTCGATCGACCCTTCGCGGATGATGCGCCCCTTGTTCATGATCACGACGCGGTCGCACATGAGCTCGACCTCCATCAGGAGGTGCGAGTTGATGAAGAGCGTCACGCCGCGGTTCTTCAACTCCTCGACGACCTTGCGGATCGCCGCGCGGCCGACCGGGTCGACGCCGTCGGTGGGCTCGTCGAGGAAGATCAGATCGGGCTCGTGCACCATGGCCTGGGCCAGGCCGATGCGCTGCTGCATGCCCTTGGAGTACTCGCGCACCTTGCGGTCCGCGGACGCGCTCATCTCGACGCGCTCCAGCAGCTTCGGCACGCGGTCGCGCACGAACGAGCGCGGACGGCCGCACATCATCCCGAAGAGCTCCATCACCTGGCGGCCGGTCAGGTAGCCCGGCAGGCGGTGCGCCTCGGGCAGGTAGCCGATGCGCCGGCGCGAGGCGGGGTCGCCGGGCGGTCGGCCGAAGAGCCGCGCCTCGCCGTCGTGTCCGCGCACGAGGCCCAGCAGGACCTTGATCAGCGTGGTCTTGCCGGCGCCGTTGGGGCCCAAGAGGCCGAAGACGGTGCCGGGACCGATGTCCAGGCTGACGCCGTCGATGGCGCGGAAGCCCTTGCGGAAGACCCCCTTGCCGTAGGTCTTGCCGAGGTTGGCGACGTGGATCAGGGGCGTGTCGGATGTCATGGGCAGCTCTCTACGCGGGCGGGCCGGACTCATTCGCGCGAGTCTGACGCGACGCGGCGGGCCGTGCCAGTCGCGCCGCGCCGAGCCAGCCGGCGCGATTCCCGAGCAGCGCCGGCAGCAGCGCCGGCGGACGCTTGCGGGCCACGTAGCTGCGCTCGTCCAGACCGGCGAGGATGCCGACCTCGAGCCGGTCGAAGGCCGCCGCGAAGCCGCCACCGACCACGATCGTGCCGACGTCGAGCAGCGACACGGCCGCGGCGAGCGCGCGGCCCAGGTCGCGGCCGATCTTGAAGAGCAGCTGGGACTCCGCCGGAGCTCCGGCGCGCGCGCGCTCGGCGAGCAGCGGCACGTCGCCCGGCTTCTCCGCGGGCAGCCCGAGCTCGGCGGCGCGGCGGCCGGCGGCCGTGGCGGACGCGTACTGCTCGACGCATCCGACCGAGCCGCAGGGGCACGGCCGCCCATGCGGGTCGATCACGACGTGGCCGAGCTCGCCCGCGAACCCGGCTCCGCGCCACAGGCGGCCGCCCAGCACGAGGCCGCCGCCGATCCCGGTGCCCAGCGTGACGAGCAGCGCGTCGTCGACCTCGCGCGCGGCGCCGAAGCCGTGCTCGCCCCAGGCCGCGGCGTTCGCGTCGTTCTCGAGCACGACGCGGCCGAAGGACGGACCGAGGCGTCGCTCGAGCTCCGCGGAGAGCGGCAGGTTCGCGAGCCCGGCGAGGTTCGGGCTCTCGACCAGCACGCCCGCGCGCGCGTCGACGATGCCCGCGATGCCGAGACCGACGCCGTCGGCGCCCTCCGGAGCGAGCTCGCGGACCAGGGCGGCGAGCTGATCGACGAACGCCGCGGCGCCCGCGCCGTGGTCCGACGCGCACGAGCGCTCGGCGAGAACGGCGCCGTTCGCGTCCGCGAGGCCGGCCTTGATCGCCGTACCTCCGACGTCGAGGCCGATGCACCGGCCGGGGCCCGGGCCGGAGACGGGCTCGGAAGGGGGCGCGGGCTCGGGGCTCACGCGCTCTTCGTGCGGCCGCGCACGCGGCGCGTCACCCGACGGTAGGCCTTCAGGTACTCCTTCGCGGCCGCGTCCCACGAGAAGTCCTGCTCGAGGCAGCGCAGCACGACCCGCTTCCACTTCTCCGCGTCCTTGTAGAGCTTGCGGGCCGCGTCGATGCCCTCGACCAGTCCGTCGCCGGTGTACGCGCTGAAGAAGATGCCGGTGCCCTTGGAGCCGTCCTCGGTCGCGCCGACGACGTAGTCCTCGAGCCCGCTCTTGTCGTAGACGATCGGCACCACGCCGTAGCGCATGGCGATCGCCCCGAGCGCGTTGCTCGGGTGGTAGTGCGACGGCAGGAGCAGCATGTCGGCGCCACCCATGACCAGGTGCGCCGTCGCGGCGTCGTAGCCCTCGACGACGCGGCAGCGCCCGGCGAAGGTGCCTTCCATCGTGCGCAGGCGCTCGTGGATGTCGGGGCGACCGGCGCCCATGAGGACGACCTCGATGTTGCGCTCGAGGATCGACGTCAGCATCTCCGCGACCAGGTCGAAGCCGGAGTCGGCGTCGAAGCGGCCGATCATGGCCGCAACGGGCGTGCGCGGGCCGCTGTCGAGCTTCAGCGCGGTCTGCAGCGCGGCCTTGCACTTGCGCTTGCCGAGCAGCGTCTTGTCGTCGGCGGAGTAGGTCTGCGGCAGCAGCGAGTCGGTGTTCGGATCCCAGGCCTCGTAGTCGATGCCGTTCGAGATGCCGACGAGCTCCTTCGAGCGCTGCCGGAAGGTGTGCTCGAGGCCGTAGCCGCGGTCCTGCTCCTGGATGCGCAGCGCGTGGCCGGGCGAGTG
>CAYGPA010000059.1:7947-16199 GCA_964351535.1 uncultured Planctomycetaceae bacterium | reverse complement strand
GGGGCAACGCGGGGGCTCGAACACGGGCTTGGATCTCCGTCGAGGAGGGGTGAAGGCCCTCGACGGGCGGGGGACTGCCCCAAGCTCGTTCGGTTGCGGGAGTTTTGGCGGCGATCTGCTCCGCACACCACACGGAACCCAGTCAGGTCATTAGGCTTCGCGCACGGACGTGATGGATGCTGGAAGACATGACCTCGCCCGCTTCTCGCGCAACCTGGCGATCCTCGTGACCGCCTGGGGAGCCGGCTCGGGTTGCGCGGCACCGCCCGCGCCGGCACGGCCGGCCCTCAGCGTGTCGACGGGGGCCATCGAGCTCCTCGACGATCCCACGCCGCGCCTGGGCCTGGAGTACCGCTTCCGGCCGCAGTCCCGGCTGCGCCTCGGCCCGGACCTCGGCGTCTCGCTCAGCACCGACCAGATGGTCTACCTCTACGCGGACCTGCGGCGCGAGTTCTGGCTCGACGAGCACTGGGTCTTCGCGGCGCGCGCGGGCTTCGGCGGGTTCTTCGAGGACTCCTCGGAGATCGACCTCGGCGACACGCTCCAGTTCCGCACCGGCTTCGACCTCGAACGCCGGTTCGACAACGGTATGCGGCTCGGCCTGTCCTTCTTCCACCTCTCCAACGCGGGCCTCTCCGATCGCAATCCCGGCACGGAAGAGCTGCTCGTCACCTGGACCCTCCCGCTCGGTGCACCTTGACCGGGTCGGCCGAGCTTGCGTAGGGTCGGTCGCGCTCACTGCGGCAGCCAACGGACAGGAAAGAGACCCATGAAGATCGCGATGGTCGGGCTCGGCAAGATGGGCGCCAACATGGCGCAGCGGCTGATCGGGGGCGGTCACGAGGTCGTCGGCTACGATCCGCGCGCGGAGGCCGTCGCGGAGCTGCGGGTCCAGGGCGGTGCGGGCGTCGCAGCGCTCGCCGACCTCGTTCCGGCGTTCGCGGGGCGGCGTGCGGTGTGGCTCATGATTCCCGCCGGCGAGCTGGTCGACCGCACGCTCGACGAGCTGCTGCCCCTGCTGTCGCCGGGCGATGTCGTGATCGACGGCGGCAACTCCTTCTACAAGGACACGCTCCGCCGCGCGGGGCGCCTCTCCGCGGCCGGCCTGCACCTCGTGGACGCCGGGACCAGCGGCGGCGTGTGGGGGCTGAAGGAGGGTTACTCGCTGATGGTCGGCGGCGACGAGGAGGCGGTCGAGTTCCTGCGGCCGGTCCTCGCGACGCTCGCACCGGCCGAGGATCGCGGCTGGGGGCGCGTGGGGCCCGCGGGCTCCGGGCACTTCGTCAAGATGGTCCACAACGGCATCGAGTACGGGATGATGCAGGCCTTCGCCGAGGGGTTCGCGGTGATGCGCGCCAAGGAGCCGTTCGGCCTCGACCTCGCGCAGATCTCGAAGATCTGGCAGCACGGCAGCGTCGTGCGCTCGTGGCTGCTCGACCTGACGGCGCGCGCGCTCGAGGCGGACTCCGAGCTCGCCGACGTGGCGCCCTACGTGCCCGACTCCGGCGAGGGGCGCTGGACCGTGGCCGAGGCCATCGAGCTCGACGTGCCCGCGCCGGTCCTGACGCTGTCCCTGATCGAGCGCCTGTCGTCGCGCGAGGACGACTCCTACGCCTACAAGCTCCTGTCCGCCATGCGCGGCCAGTTCGGAGGCCACGCGGTGCGCTCGGCGGGGGAGGCGCGTTGAAGAGCTCGACTCCTTCGCACGTCTTCGTCGTGTTCGGAGCGACCGGTGACCTCGCGCGCCGCAAGCTGCTGCCGGCCGTCTGCCGCCTGGCGCACCGCGGCGTTCTGGGAGGCGGGCAGCGCGTGATCGGCGTCGCGCGCAGCACCGACCACGACGACGCCTCGTTCCGGGCGCTGGCGCGCGAGGCGCTGCTCGACGCCGGACTCTCCGACGACGAGCTCGCCACCTGGTGTGACGACTGCCTCTACTACCAGCCGCTGCCGGGCGGCGCGGACGGCTACGCGGCGCTCGCCCGGCGCATCGAGGAGGTCGAGCGCGCGAACGGCCTGCCCGGCAACCGCGTGTTCTACCTGGCGGTGCCGCCCAAGGCCTTTCCCGGGACGATCGAGGGGCTGGGGGCCGCCGGGCTGAACTCCAGCGCGGGCTGGACGCGCATCGTCGTCGAGAAGCCCTTCGGCGAGGACCTCGCGACGGCCCGCGAACTGAACGCGCTGATGCACGAGCGCTTCGAGGAGACGCAGATCTATCGCATCGACCACTACCTCGGGAAGGAGACGGTGCAGAACCTGCTCGTCTTCCGCTTCGCGAACATGATCTTCGAGTCGCTCTGGAATCGCGACCGCATCGACAACGTCCAGATCACCGTGGCCGAGGACCTCGGCGTCGAGAATCGCGCCGGCTACTACGACGGCGTCGGCGCCCTGCGCGACATGATCCAGAACCACCTCACGCAGGTGCTCACGCTGGTCGCGATGGAGGTGCCCGGGGCCTACGAGGCGGACGCCGTGCGCCACGAGAAGATCAAGGTGCTGCGCGCGATCCGCCCGATCGAGCGCTCCGACGTCGTCTTCGGGCAGTACGTCGGCGGGCGCATTCGCGACGAGGACGTCGCGGGCTACCTCGAGGAACGCGGCGTGCCGGAGGGCTCGAGCACGGAGACCTGCGTCTCGCTGAAGGTCGAGATCGACAACTGGCGCTGGCAGGGAATCCCGTTCTACCTGCGCTCGGGCAAGCGCCTGCCGCGCTCGGTCACCGAGATCGCCGTGACGTTCCGCAGCCCGCCCGTGAGCCTGTTCGAGAGCATGGAGTTCGCCGACGTCGGGCACGACGTGCTGACGATCCGGCTGCAGCCCGACGAGGGCTTCGCGCTGTCCTGCGACGTCAAGCGCCCCGGGTCGCCGCTCGTGCTCGAGAAGGTCCCGCTCGAGTTTCGCTACGGCAAGGCCTTCGGGAAGCTGCCGGACGCGTACGTCACGCTGCTGCTCGACGTGCTGCTGGGCGACCAGACGCTGTTCGTGCACGCCGACGAGGTCGAGGAGGCGTGGAAGCTCTACGAGCCGCTGCTCGACGGCTCCACGCGCGTTCGTCCCTACCCGGCCGGGACGTGGGGCCCGCGCGAGTCCGAGGTCCTGCTGGCGCGCCACGGACGCGTCTGGCGCACGGTATGAGCGCCGGCTTCGAGCACGAGGTCTTCCCGACACTCGAGCGGCTCGCGGAGGCCGCGGCGGAGGCCGTGGAGGGCGAGCTCGCCCGGGCTCTCGAGCGCTCGGAGAGCGCCTCGCTGGTCCTGGCGGGAGGTTCGACTCCGCGCGTGCTCTACCGCTTGCTGGCCGGTGCGGAGCGGCGCGGGCGCATCGCCTGGCAGCAGGTCGACCTCTACTTCGGCGACGAGCGCTGTGTCGCGCCCATCGACGTCGCGAGCAACTACCGGATGGCGCACGAGACCCTGATCGGGCCGCTGGGACTCGCGTCCGAGCGCGTGCACCGCATCCGCGGCGAGCTCGGGCCGGAGCCGGCGGCCGACGACTACGAGGCGCGCCTCCGCGAACGCCTGGGCGCCCGCCCGCGCTTCGACGTCGTGCTGCTCGGGATGGGCGGCGACGGCCACACCGCCTCGCTGTTCCCCGGGACCGCTGCGCTGGACGAGGACGAGCGCCTGGCCGTCGCGTCGCGCGCGCCGGTCGAGCCTCGCGAGCGGGTCACGCTGACCTTCCCCGCGCTCAACGCGGCGCGCCGCGTCCTGTTCCTGGTCGCGGGCTCCGAGAAGGCACCGGCGGTCCGGCGCGCGGCGGCCGGCGACGAGGACGCGCCCGCGGTCCGCATCCGGCCGGAGGACGGCCGCTGCACGTGGTACTTCGACCGCGCGGCGGCGGCCGCGATCGCCTGACCGCATGCGTGCGTGCACGCGTGCGCTACCCCCGCATGCGCGCACGCGGACCGCGCGCTACCCTGGGCTGCACGATGGAGTGGATCGCCTACGTCGTCGCGACGCTCTTCTTCCTGCTCGGTGCGGGGTGCGTGCTGCTGCTCGTGGTCCAGGCCCCCGGGACGTGGATCCTCCTGCTGCTGGCCGCGGGCATCGAGTGGCTCGACCGCTTCTACCTCCCGGCGGACGATCGCCAGACGTTCGCCTGGTGGGTCCTCGGCGCGTGCCTCGCGCTGGCCGCCGTCGGTGAGCTGGTCGAGTTCTTCGCCGGTGCCGCCGGCGCCAAGCGCGGCGGCAGCTCGCGCCGCGGCATGTGGGGTGCGCTCGTCGGCGGGATCGCGGGCGTCTTCGTGTTCACGCCCCTGTTCTTCTTCGTCCCGGTGTTCGGCGCCCTGTTCGGAGCCCTGCTCGGGACCTTCGTCGGGGCGATGCTCGGCGAGCTCTCCGATCAGCGCCAGCGCTGGCGCGCGAGCGACGTCCGCGGCAGCTTGAAGCCCGCGCTGTGGGCGACCGCGGGGCGCGTGGTCGGCGCCACGAGCAAGGTCGGCATCGGCATCTCGATGTGGCTGACGCTGACCGTCAGCGCGTTCTGGCGCTGACGGCGGGAGCGGCTTCGCCAACGCTCCGCAGCATCTACGCACATCGGGTCCTGGGACAGTTCGGCGCCATCGGCCAATCTGGAATCCCACGCAAGAGCCGGGACGCAGCTCACGAGTAGGACGCCGCGGCCTTCGACCCCCAGGAGAACGATCATGCAACAGAACAGGACACCAACTCGCGACGGCCAGCAGTCGAGGGACGACACGTTCCGGGCCGACAGGATCGTGAGCGGCCATCACCGTGCGCGGACGGACGTGGCGCGGCGGCTCTTCGCGGAGCACGGCATCGAGGAGCTGCAGTTCGTCGACGAGTGGGACGGACGCGACGTCGAGCACTTCCGTGAGGTCCTGACGCAGGAGGAGTTCCAGCGCCTCTGCGACGCGCTCCAGGACTGGGAGGGGAACCGGATCGGCTGAAGCGCGGTCTCGAGAAAGGCCCCGGTACGACGCCTCGCAACGTCGCACCGGGGCCACGGCGTTTCCCCCTTCCTGCCGGAAGGACTCAGTGGGCGCGCTTCACCCGCGGCAGCGGGATCAGCATCGGCACGCGCCGCTTGTACTCGCGATAGGCCTCTCCGTGCGCGGCGACGAGGTCGCGCTCCTCGATCTGCAGTGCGATCAGGATGTAGAGCGTGCACGTCCCCGCGAAGAACGCGTGCCCGAGGGTCATGTGCGGCGTGCTCCAGAAGGCCAGCAGGAAGCCCAGCATCAGCGGGTGGCGCACGAAGCGGTACAGCGAGCGCTCGCGGAACTGCGGATTGGACGCAGGCCGGTTGCGGAAGTGCCGCACGACCTGGCTCAGTCCGAACAGCTCGAAGTGGTCGATCAGGAAGGTCGACAGCAGCACGGTGATCCAGCCGAGCCCGCACAGGGTCCAGAGCCCGATCGCGGCGGGGCCCTCGACGTGCCACACGACCCCGGGGAGCGGTCGCCAGGACAGTGCCATGCCGAGCAGGATCGTGCAGGTCGCCAGCACGAACGTGCTGCGCTCGAGCTGCGGCGGAACGATGCGCGTCCAGCGCTGCTTGAACGCGGGCCGCGCCATGATCGCGTGCTGGAGCGCGAAGAGCGCGAGGAAGCCTCCGTCGACGAGCAGCGCCATGCCGAGCGAGCCGGCGACCCCGTTGTCGATGTGCCTGGGCACGAACGCGCCCGCGACGAAGCCGACGAGGTACAGGAACGTGCCGAGGAAGAGGGCGTAGACGCCCGCGCCGTAGGCCAGCGAGGTCCAGCGGGAGAGGGGCGAAGCGAGCGGGGTGGCCGGGCAGGGGTGAGTCATCGTCGGGCTCCTTGCGAGGTGGAAGGGGCGCGTCCCATCGCGCTCCCGACCCACCTGGCGCAAGCGGCGCACGCCGGCTGCCATGGGATCCTCGATTTCCTCCCGGGCGGGCCGCGGGCCGCCCCGGGACCCTCCGCGAGCTCAGGAGGCGTGGGGCAGCTCAGCCACCCGACGGCGGCAGCCCGTCGCGCAGGCGCGTGAGGAACTCGTCGCGGGCCGCGCGCTCGAGCCACGGGTAGTGCCCGCACTCCTCCAGGAGCAGGAGCTCGAGCTCCGGCAGGTGGACCCGCAGGCCCGCGTGGATCGCCCGGGCCGGGTGGGGATCGCGGACGCCGTGGATCATCCGCGCGGGTCCGCGGAACGCCGCGAACGCGGCCGGGTAGCGCCCCTCGGCCTGCAGCCGCAGCATGTCGTTCCAGGTCTCCTCGTGGCCGCGCGCGTCGCAGCGGTCCAGCTCCAGCTCCGCGCCGTGGAGCTCGTGGGAGTAGATCGGCAGCAGGGCTTCGCCGACCGCGCGCAGGCGCTCGTCGGCGTCGTCGAACTCCTCGGCGAGCTCGTCGAGCCGTGCCTGCACCGCGGCCGACGTGCGCCGGGCCAGCTCGTGCTGCAGGAGCGCGCGCGCCCCGGAGTCGAAGGTCCCGCAGCCGACCAGCGTCAGCGTCGCGATGCGCTCCGGATGGTCCGCCGCGAAGGCCAGGGCGAGCATCGCGCCGAAGGAGTGGCCGACGAGGTGGGGGCGCTCGCCCGGCAGCTCGGTCTCCAGGAGCACGCGCAGGTCGTCGACGTGCGTCGCGACGCGCAGCTCCTCCTCGCCGCTCCGCCGCTGGAACGGCTCGAGCACGCGGAAGCCGTCCGCCAGCTCGCGGCCCACCGGAGCCAGGCTGCCGGGCGCGCCCGGCCCGCCGTGCACGAGCACCACGGCGGGGCCGGAGGTTCCGTACTTGCGAACGAACATGTCGGTCGTGAGGTCGCGGCGCGGAGCGGCGGCGAGCTCGCGCCGGCCGCTCCTCGCGCTCGCTGCGTCAGTCCTGCTGCCGCTCGGCCAGGAGCTTCAGGAGCTCCTGCTCGCGCTCGCGGGAGGGCTGCTGCGGAACGACGCGCATGCCCAGCTCCTCCGGCAGGGAGGCGTGCCAGGCGAGCGTGTCGCGCGCCGTGTCCTCCACGGAGCGGAACCGCAGGCCGGCGTCCAGGGCGCGCGCGATGCTCGTGCGGTGCAGGCCGGCCGACTCGGAGCTCGGGGAGACCCAGATGGGGAAGCTCGCCTCGTGCTCGGAGAGGAACTCGGGGTCGGCCCAGGTGAACTTCGTCTCGGTTCCGCTGGCGGCGCGGCACGCCGCGAGCATTGCGGCCATCGAGAGCTCCTCCGCGGGCCCGGTCGCGTTGTAGACGCCCGTCACGTTCTGCTCGATGCAGTGGACGATCCACTCGGCGAGGTCGCGCACGTCGATGATCTGGATCGGGTCCTCCGGCGCTCCGGGGACCAGCATCTCGCCGCCCAGCGAGGTGCGCCAGGGCCAGTAGATCCAGCGTCGCGACGTGTCGCGCCTGCCGACGATGTACCCGGGTCGGATGTTGGTGACCCGGCCGGGCATCGCGGCCTCGGCCGCGGCCTCGCACATCGCCTTCCCGCCGCCGTAGTTGGCGAAGTTCTCGCCGAATTCCTCGACGGTCGGATCCTCGAGGGTCAGCAGCTCGGCCGACTCGTCGAGTTCGGGTTCGGCGAAACTGGCATAGACCGAGATGCTCGAGATGTAGACGTACTGACCGACGTTCGGCGCGAGCAGCTCCGCTGAGGCGCGTACCATTCGTGGGAAAAACCCCGACGTGTCGACGACCGCGTCCCACCGTTTGTCTTCCAGCTGGCTCAGACCGCGCGGGCTGTCGGGGTCGCGCTTCGACTCCGCGTCCGGATCCCGGGCCAGTCGGCGGTCGTCGGCCGTCTTCAGGGGATCGCGATTCCCGACCAGGACGTCCACGCCCTCGGGCACCACCGACGGGCGTCCGGCGTCGGCTCGTCGCAATTCGGTCGAGCCCGAATTGAAGAGCGTCAAGTGGTGCCCGCGCGCAACGACCGCATCGATCAATGCCGGGCCCAGGAACCCGGTCCCGCCGAGGATCAAGATGCGCTTGGGCGCTTCACGGCTCACTCTGCGGGGCCACGCGGAGGCCGAGGAGGCCAGGAGGCCCGAGGCGAGCGATGCATGGAGGAACTGGCGGCGTGAGGAGGACATCGGGGATCCCTGCTGAGTTCGAGGTGAGGAGCGGTGTGGCCACCCTTGGCCGAGCTGAAGGAGGGAATCTACGTCGACTCACTCCGGGAATTCGACGGTCTACGTGCTTCGAACGTAGCGGACACCTCGGAACTCCCGTTCCTCGGGCCGCTGCGAAGACCCCCATTCGCGTTTCGGCTCTGGAATCCAGTTGAGAGAACTCTCATTCGTAATCAAGTTGTCACTCGATGTGTTTGGAAACCGAGCAATC
>CAYGPA010000059.1:0-7937 GCA_964351535.1 uncultured Planctomycetaceae bacterium | reverse complement strand
GTGTCTTTGGCCCCACTCCTTCCTCCCCCCCCTTGTCCGTCCCAGAACTTCGCTAGAGGAGTCGATATGCCGAACAACTCAGAGAACAGAATTCGCGAATTGACTGATTCGTTCGTGGCCGAACTGTCGGTCGTGATTCACGAAGCCGCCCTCGAGGCGGTGCGCGGCGCCCTCGAGGGCACCGCGGCGCCGGTGCGCCGGCGTGGTCCTCGCGCAGGGTCCAAGCGCAAGAAGGCTGCAAGTCGCTCGCGCGGAGGCAAGCGCCTGCGCCGCTCGACCGGCGACGTCGAGGCGATGGCCGCGTCGATCCTCTCGTACGTCAAGTCCAACCCGGGCTGCAGCGCCACGGACCTCGCGGCGCAGCTCGGCGTGACGACCAAGGACGTGCGTCTGCCGCTCGTCAAGCTGCTCGAGGAGAAGAAGCTGCGCACCGAGGGCCAGGCGCGCGGAACCAAGTACTTCGCCGGAGCCAAGCGCGGTCGCCCGGCCGGCAAGAAGAAGGCCGGACGCAAGAAAGCAGCCCGCAAGAAGACGACGCGCAAGAAGACGCGCCGCAAGAAGGCTGCCGCCGGCGCCTGATCCGCCCAGCGATGCGATCGAGCGCGACGGCGACCGCGAGCGGCGGTCCCCGTCGCGCTCCTTTCATGCGAGCCAACCCGGGCGATTCATGAGCACGCAGCCGAAACGACACAACCGGCGGCCTTCGGCCGCCTCTCGGCGCCTGCCGGCACTTTGCGTTTCGATCTACGCGTCCTGAAGAGTCCGGGCTAACGCGCGTTGCGGTCGCCGCGGCGCGGCGGGCGGGTTCCGTCGCGACCCTGGGGCCCGACCTTCTCGAAGGCCGGCAGCTCGAGGTGCCGCGGATCGAGCTCCGCGAGCGCGGCGTCCAGTCGCTCGGCGAGCTCGTTGCGCTCCTGCTCGAGCAGCCGCGCTCGCAGCATCTGAGCCGTGCCGACCGGAGAGATCCCGAGTCCGTCGAGGCTACTGGCCGCGTCGGGCCGGCGCGCGAACGCGGCGGTCACGAGCTCCAGCGCCCGCTCGAGGTCGCCGCCCTCGAGCGCCAGGCGGGCCCGCCCGGCGATCGCCAGCGCGATGTAATGGTCGCAGGAGTCCCGCGAGTCCGGGCTCTGGAGGGCATTGTTCTCGTAGTGACAGATGGCGCGCTCGTAGGCCTCGCCGGCCTTCTCCGAGTCCCCGGCGCGGCGGTGGAACTCCGCCGTCACGAGGGAGGCATAGCCCGCGAACCACTCCAGGTTCGGAGTCGCCTCCGCGTCGTCGGTCAGCATCTGCTCATAGGTGCTCTCGAGCCCGTCGATGCCCCGCACGCGCAGCGCGCGATCGCGCAGCCGAGCGTGCATCCCCCAGGACTCCGGATAGCGCTTCAGCCCTTCGTCGAGCGCCCGCGAGGCCTCGCGGTAAGCACCGAGTCGCACCAGGAAGTCGTAGTGCGCCTCGACGTGCTCGGGCATGCCGTGGGGGTGTTCCGTGAGCACGGCGTAGGTCGCGTGCACGTCGGTCAGCCACTGCGGGGGCCACTCCTCCTTGTTCTGGATGGCGGAGTCGATGCGCGCGCGGCGCCCCTCGGCGAAGAGGGCCAGCGCGGCCATCGCGCTCCACTCCAGCGAGCCCGCGGGCATGGTCTGGACCGCGGACTCGGCCAGCTCGAAGGCGTCGTCGCGTTCGCCGAGGTTGTACGCCGCGACCGCCAGGGCCGAGTCGGTCCGCCAGGGCGTCGCCCCCAGCTCGCGCGCCCGCAGCGCCGCGCGGCGCGCGTCCTCGAACATCAGCTTGGCGTAGCTCTGCGCCATGCGCGGGTCGGAGGGCAGGGTCTGCGCCGTGCTGGGGTCGACCGCCAGCGCCAGCGCGGCCTCGGCCAGCGCGAGCTGGGCCTCGGGATCCTCGCCGCGCGCGTGCGAGGCCTGCGCCTGGCTGTCGAGGCGGTACTCGAGTGTCGCGCGGTCGACGCGGCGCGTCTCGCGATCGACGACGAGGTCCAGCGCCGTGGACCAGCTGCCGAGGTCGACGGACTCGGAGCTGCGCTCGAGCCCGCGGTGGACCGCCGCCAGCGTGCGGGCGTAGGGGACCTTGTCGCCCAGCCGTTCGAGGGCGGCGATGAGCAGTTCGCGGTCGGACTCCGGCATCGGCACGCGCAGCGCCTCTGCGATCAGGCCGACCGCGGTGGGCGAGTCGGACTGCGCCAGCGCCGTGCGCGCGAGCTGCGCGGCGTCGACGTCGAACCCGCGCAGCGCGAGCCGCAGCACGTCGACCGAGGCGCGGCCCTCGCTCGCGATCGCGGCGCGCAGGATCGCCATGCGCTGGTCGCGGTCGCCCTCGCGATAGGCCTTCTCGACGATCTCGCGGTCGGCGCTGTCGGTGCTCTTCACGCGCTCGAGCAGCGTGCGATCCCCGCGCGCCTGCGGCGGCGGCGGCGGCCGGTTCTCGATACCCTCGCGCAGCGAGTTGAAGATCGTGTCCGTGTCGAAGGCGTAGAAGACGTCGTAGATCTCCGTGCTGTCGAGCTCGACGCCGATGTGGCGCGGGGCGACGCGCTGACCCTCGAAGTACTCGTCGAACAGGCCGGGCTCGATCCAGATGTGTTCCCCGCACGTGACGGTCCCGAAGCGCGGGCAGGGAATGCGATTGCCCTCGTCGTCGTAGTCGCGCGGATTGTGGCGGTAGGTCGAGGCGCTCCCCGTGACGTAGGGCTCGTACCGCGCCGCGATGTCCGGCTTGCGGTAGCGGATCCCGGCGTAGTGCTCGCTGGCGATCTCGCCGTCCATGTTCACGCAGATCAGGATCGCCTTGCCGGTCTCGCGCGACAGCGCCACGGCGTCCTCCCAGGTGCGCTGCCAGCGGATCAGGCAGGGCTTGGCCCAGTCCTCCGCCGTGGGCGCCGGCCACATCTGCTCACGGGTCAGGCCACCCGGGATCTGTGCCCCGGCGGAACCGGAGAGAGCGGCGACGAGCGCCAGGCGGGCGAGCATCCTGTTCATGGTGAGACTCCGTTCGACTTCCTGCCGCGACCACGGCTCGATGTGACCGCGGGAACCGTCGACGCTACCACGTCCCGATCGAGAGGGTCAACGCGGCCGCACCGCGCCCGTCCGTGCCCTGCGCGCCCGCGTGCCCGACCGGGCACGCTGCCCGCAGAATCCGGACGTGCAGGCGGAGGGGGCCGCGTATTCTCGGGCCGCGCGCGGGTCGGACGCGACGAAGAACCATGAGCACACGGGACGAACCGCGCCGGACGGCGCTCGGCGTTCACGCCCGGGTTCGACAGGTCTTCGGAGCTTTCGCCCTCGGCGCGCTCGCGAGCTTCGCGCGCGGTCAGTCGCCCGAGCTCGTCCTGCGCGGACCCGAGCCGGCCGTCGTGCGCCCCGGCGGCGCGGCGCTCGTCACGTTGGTGCTCGTGGGGTCATCCGGCGCGGTTCAGCTCGAGCCGCTCGCGCCGATCGCGGACCTCGCGATCGCCGTCGGAGCGCCCGAGACGTCCACCCTCCAGACGCTGGTCGACGGTCGCATGCTGGAGCTCGCGGAGACCTCCTGGGAGCTGGAGCTGCGCCCCGCGCGCGCCGGACGCTTCGAGCTGCCGCCGCTGCGCGTGCGCGTCGGCGACGAGGTGCTGGCGTCGTCCGGCGCGTCGCTCGAGTGCGCCGACGACCTCCGCGGCGAACCGTACGCCTTCGTCGAGATGCGCTGCGAGCGCGCCTCCTACTACGTGCAGGAGCGCATTCCGCTGACGCTCGTCCTCGGCGTGGATCGCGACTTCCTGCGCACGAACGTGGTGCAGCTCTCCGCCCGCAGCCTGGACGTTCCCGTGCGTCTCGACGTGCCGTGGCTCGCGGGCCTGCCGCGCGCGGACGTCCTGCCGCGGGCCGAGCCCGCGCCGCGCCTGGACCAGGAGCTCCTGACCTTCGCTCTCAACGACGGCATCGCCCGGGGCGTTCGCGCGCCCGACCGCCAGCGCGACGGCCGGCCGTTCCTGGTCCTCGAGATGCCGCGCACGCTGCTCGCGACGCGCACGGGCGTGCTGCGCGTCCCCGCGACCTCGATGAGCTTCGCCTTCGCGACGCAGTTCGAGCGCGGCGCCTTCGCCGTCGCCTCGACCGACGACTGGCAGCTCGCGCACGTCGACGGCGAGCCGCTCGAGCTCGCGATCGAACCCCTGCCGCTCGACGGGCGGCCGCTCGCGTTCGGCGGTGCGGTGGGGCAGTTCGAGCTCGAGGCGCGCGTGGGGCTCGCCGAGGTGCAGGCCGGACAGAGCCTGCGCGTCGAGGTCACGATCTCCGGCACCGGGAACCTCACGAGCTTCGAGCCGCCGCCCTTCGACGAGCGCTCCGGTTTCCGCATCCGGGGGATGCTCGACGACCGCGGATCCGTCCGCCGCACGATCGTCTACGACCTGGCGCCCGAGTCCGAGGAGGTGCGCGAGGTGCCCGCGATCGAGCTGCACTTCTTCGACCCCTCGCCCGGCGCGCGCGGCTATCGCACCGCCGCGACCGAGTCGATGTCGATTCGCGTGCGACCGCGCGTCGAGCGGGTCCCTGCGCCCGTCGAGCGCGTTCCGGGCACGGCGTCCGGTCCGGGCCCATCGTCCCAGCCGGGTGACACGTCCCTGCCGGTTAACACGTCCGAGTCGGTCAACACGTCCGAGTCGGGCGAGGCGTCCGAGCCGGCGCGCGAGTGGCTGGTTCCGGATCCGCTGCTGGGGGGGATCGTCGTCGCGGTTCTGGCGGCCTTCGTGCTGCTCGTGCGGCGACGTCGGCAGCCTCCCGCGCGTCCGGAGGAAGGCGTCTCCGCGCTGCGCGCGGCTCCGGCGGCCGCGCGCGAGCTGCGCGCCGCCCTCGCGGCGGGCGGAGCCGAGGCGGGCGAGCTCCTGAGCCCGTTCGCCGACTACCTGGCCGCGCGCCTCTCCTGCGAGTCGGCCGCGGTCGTCGGGCCGGGGCTCGAGCCGCGCCTCCTCGCCGCGGGCGTGCCGGCGGAGCTCGCCGCGCGGACCGCGCGCGCGCTGGACGAGCTCTCGCTCGCGCGCTTCGGCGGCGCGCACCACGCCCCGGAGCGCGCGGACCTGCTGGCGCTGCTCGAGGAACTCGAGGCGCGCCGCTGACCGGTCGGCAGCGCCGCACGTCCGCCAGCCGGTAGACGCCGGCGACGAGGATCGTCCCGCCCGCGGTGTCGCCGAGCGCGCCCCGCGGCGGGGGCCGCGCTCAACCGCGATCGCGCGGGTGGCTCTGCCACAGCACGTGGACGATCTTCCACGCACAGTCACGCTTCTCGAGGTGCATGTAGTCGATGCCCCAGTCGGCCGTGAGCTTCGCGCTGGCCGACACGTCCAGCACGTCGAGCACGTCGATCGAGAACGCGAGGTCCGCCCCGCGCTGGTCGTCGGCGTTCCAGTAGCCGGCCAGCTCGTGGAGCTGCTCGTACGTCATGATCGAAGGCATCCTGTACTCCGCGGCGTCCGCGGGACGGTACGAGCCGCGCTTGACGAGCGCGGGGTGCACGCTGCGCTCGATCAGCTCGGGCTTCACCTCGTAGATGGCTTCCACGTAGTCCTGGACCGCCCGCTCGACGGCGGCGTGGTCGGCGGACACGGGATCCTGGGGAAGTGCGCCCACGTAGCGCAGCGGCAGCAGCAGGGCGGGAACGGCGATCGCGATGGCCAGCTTGTTCATCTCGGGTCCTCCATACTCTCCATGGAAATCGGTGAGGGAATGGGAGAGCTTCGCTCCTCGTCGTTCGATGTTCCCGCGCTTACGTGGAATTCACCACGGCGCGGCGTCGGGCGGCATGCTCGCCTCGCCGGGCGGCTCCTGCAGCGGCTCGACGAGCTTCCACGGACCGCCGAGCTGCTCGAGGAAGTACAGCGAGAACGAGCGCTCGAACACCGACAGCGGCAGCAGGACGACCGAGCCGACGTACGGGATCACCATCAAGCAGAAGCCGATGCAGCAGGTCGCAATCCCGGCGACGAGCGCGAGGGCGCCCATCGCGACGGCGATCAGCGCCTTCATGAGGACGTAGAGCACGATCGTCCCGACGCGCGGCGCCAGGACCTCGTCCCGCACGACGGCCCACGCCTCGAGGACGCTCAGCCGTCGCGCGTACATCGCCGGTACGACGAAGTCGCGCACGATCAGCGTGACGAGCACCGCGGTCAGGCTGACGAGGAGGATCAGGCCGACGAACGTCACGAGACCGAGCACCGCCCCGGTGTCGAAGCGCTCCGCCTGGATGTCGCCCCAGGCGAACGCGAGCCCGATCGCGGCGGCCAGGGCCGAAGCGAAGAGCGTCGCCAGGACGAGGACCGCGTCGAAGCGGAACAGGCTGTTCGCCTCCCGCCGGAACTCGCCCCACGGCCGCGCGACGGCGCCGCGATCGTGGACGACGCCGTCGAGGAACATGAAGCGTCCGCGGCTGCGCAGCCAGATCAGCAGCAACCCGATCGCGGTCGCGGCCAGCAGCACCAGGGTCGCGACCAGGATCGCGGTCGACAGGTTCTCCTGCAGCCAGGCTCCCGCGTGGTCGAGCTCTTCCCGCACGCGGTTCCCGCCCTCCCCGCCGCCCCACGAGTCTCCGGAGAAGTCGAAGCCGCCACCGCCACCCTCGAGCAGACCCGCGAGGAAGGCACAGAAGCCGAGCTTCAACCACTTCGCGAAGTCGAACGGCGCGAACAGGACCGCGCGCACGCGTTCGAGTGCCGGGCTGACGGGGGACGTGACGGAGAGGACGGGTGCTTCGGGTTCCATCGTTCGCTCGAGGACGCAGGAGCCTGGAGGCGAACGGCAGCGTGGACGTCGGTGAGCGCGCGGTCAAGGGCCCGGTGCGACCCGGGAGACTCCGATCCGGCGCGGCGGCGGCGCGGGGGACCGACTTCGAGGACGGAATCGTGAAGCAGCCGCTCGGCGTCGCGCCGGAGACCGCCGCGCACGCCGACGGGACGCAGATCGACGGGTCCGCGCCGGTCCAGGGCCCCGCGGCCCGTGGTCCCGAGGCGCCAGGAGCCTCACCGCATCGCGTCGTCGTCGCCCGTGCCCGCTTCGCGGAGGGCGTCGGCGCGAAGCCGCATCACCACCTCGTCGATCTCTGCCCCGCGAGCGGGCGCGAAGCCGCGCACGCGCTCGACGATCTCGAAGCCGCACTTGCTCAGCACCCGGGTCGAGGCCGCGTTGTCAGCCGCGGCGCGGGCCCAGATCGCCTCGTTCGCGTGCACGCCGCGCGGCCGCGCCAGGAAGAGCGCGAGCGCCGCACTGGCGACGCCGCGGCCCCAGAACTCGCGCCCCAGCCAGAACGTGACCTCCCGCCGTCCGTCCCGACCGAACTCTGCCACGTGCCCCGCAACGCACCCGTCGCAGGTGATCGTGCGCGCATCGACCTCCGCGTCGTCGAGCAGCCGCTCCCACCGCGCCACGAAGGCCGCGCGCCCGCCCGGAGCAGCCGGCCCGAACGCCGCCATGCGACGCGCCCCCGCGTCGACGTGATGATCGAAGAAAGCGCCAAGATCACCCGCGCACACCGGCCGCAGCGCGATGCGCTGCGCCCCCGTCCTCCCCAGCTCACCCGACACGACACGCACCAGCCTACTCCGCCTCCGCGCGGAGCTCGACATCCCGAACTCTGCCCGATTCGAGCTGCCGCGATCCCGAACTCTGCGCCCACCGACGTCTGCAGGCGCCCGAACCCAGCGAGGCGCGAGCCGCGGCCGGCAGCGAGTTCCATGCCTCCCACCAGGACCACGAGTCCGCGAATCGAGTCCTCGTCACCTCGCCGCGCGAGCTCTCGATTCGGGCGGAGATTCCGAGGCCGCAAGCTTCCTCCCTCTCCCCCTCCCCCCGACGGATCTGCGCCGAAATCGAGCACGTGATCCGCAACCGTCCGCCCTTCGCCCAGTCCCTGGTGCATGAAGCGAAGAGGAACGTTCGAGCAGCTGTGCTGGA